>CAZJIR010000518.1:0-2088 GCA_964546095.1 uncultured Pirellulales bacterium | reverse complement strand
AGCAAGTTGCTTGTAAGCGATTATTTTGGTTATGACCACTGGAGAAGCCCCGGCTCATACGGAAGTTGCGAAAAATTCAATGGAGCTGGCATTATTCCAGAAACTCAGCTTCTTTCTGCTTTCTGGTCCCGCAAAAAAGATACTGACGACTCTCCTGAAATCACATTGCGGGCCGGGTACACTGATGGACACGTTGAAACATATTCCTCCTCTGAAGTTGTTCCTATGAAAGTATCCTTAACTGCTGATGGTACTATTCCATATCCTGATGACGTGGGTCCAGGTGTATTTTTCCTGCCGAGGAACGCACTCCGCTAAGCCAATATCTTGAGCGTAGTTATTGTTTTCTATAGCCTTGAGGAGATATCATGCATCCTATCTCTACTCATACTCACCGAATCTTTATTAGGTGCATAGGTACATTCGTGAGTATAGAACACCTTCTCGGGATATGTTACTGGCCGTAACAAAAAGCCTTACTTTGCACACCACCCTTACATCGTTTATAAAACCACGGTCTGGCATTGGCCAGTTTGAGCTTAGCAGTTACTGAGCGAGTTATATATACTTTTATAGCTATCCAATAGCAAAGGCGTGATTTTGCAGTCTCTACAAACCCAGTGAAATAAAATTTTCTGCCCTTCGGCTTCAAAATTATTTGCAGCGTAGGGCTTACGTATATACCCGTTTATGCAACAAGGCGGATAACCAAAGAGGAAACCTTCAAATCGCTTAGTTTTAGCGGATTTATCGATTGGCTTGTTCCAGAAGCGCTGTTCATACAACTGAAGATAAGC
This sequence comes from uncultured Pirellulales bacterium, assembly GCA_964546095.1. Lineage (GTDB taxonomy): Bacteria > Planctomycetota > Phycisphaerae > Sedimentisphaerales > Anaerobacaceae > NIOZ-UU13. The sequence goes on along the minus strand of CAZJIR010000518.1, from coordinate 1,291 downwards.
TGGCAGTCGGCTGAAAATTGTTTCAATAACTTCCCTACCGGTCCTGACCGTTCGCCGGATTCGTTTTGTAAAAAGACCCATTTGCTGCAATAATTCAAGACCATTGTTAGCCAGTGGCTTTTCCCATCTGCTTAAAGGCTTGATACCTTCACACGTAAGTACCGCAAGGTATGCTAATTCAAAATCTATTTCTTTAAGAGCCCCGACACATCTTTTTACTATGGATGGTTCAGGAATAGGATTTGCGTCTCTGTATTTACTCTCCATTACATCAACCCTGATTCGGGTCAGAGGAATCCAGCCATTGCTCAACAAACTCAACCATATCATCAATGTTGACCTGGCAGTCATTGTTTAAATCTGCGGGTAGATAAATAGTTCCTAAATCTCCACACCGCCGTGGCATTTCCAGTACTTTTACTAAAAGAGCCATATCAATCCTGCCTTCTCCGTGAACATCCCCCGAATAGCTGAAAGAACCGTGCTCCATATAATGGCAGACGATACAGGGCACTTCGATGGAAAGACCAAGCTTCGAGTTTACAACCTGCCAGTAACCCATGTTAACCGATTGGCCGCATATTTCACACTGTTCGAGACCTCGTTGCAAAAAGTTCTTCTTATATAATGGGTATATTATTTCAGGCCCGTTTGGGTCGCAAACCGGCAGCACATCGATAATTTCCACACATTGCCTGGCAAGTTCAATACCATCAGCAACAAGGTTGTTATCCTGGTCGACATTATAGAGGTTGTAGCCTGCCGCTAATTCTTCGCTGTTTGTCAACAAATCTCCATCAAGATCGTTCCTATTCGTGGCCAACCGATGCTCGTTAGGGTCATAGGGAAAACGAATCTCAAGTGCTCGCAGTAAAGCAACTACATCAAGCCTTCCTTCGTGCACATCACCATGATAACCGAAGGAGCCATGTTCCATATAATGTATAGCGATAAGCGGGCAATCCACACGTAAACCCAGATTCGGATTTACTATACCAGCCAGTCTCATATTAACTGTTTCGCCACAGATATCACAAGTCTCCAGACCAAACGTGGCATCCAGCCACTTATATATTTGGTTTGAGTCTGTTACCTCATTCTCCCAGGGCAACCGTTCGATAGCAGCAGCACAATGCTTAGCTAACTCAACCCCATCAGGTATCTCGTTGCGATTCTGGTCGGCCCTGAATGGACGATACCCGATCGCCAATTCTTCAAGGTTAGCGAGCAAGTCTGCATCTACATCCTGACTAACAGGCAATTTGTGCCTGTCCGGCGTATCTTCAGCAAA
>CAZJIR010000517.1:0-2102 GCA_964546095.1 uncultured Pirellulales bacterium | reverse complement strand
CTTTATCAAACAGAGTGGTTTTCCTTTACAACCCCGGCAGGTTTATCCCGGCGATTGCACAATTAAGGCATCCGAAACGGATATAGCTCAGGGTAAAGAATTGCTTAAAGAAACAGGTTTCGAACCGGATTGTAATCTAATAGTTATCCAACCAGGCAGTGGTGGAGTAAGTAAATGCTGGCATATAGATAATTTTTTAGCTGTGGCTAAAAAGCTTGGTTCAGAAGGTATCGAAGTGATATTTTTATTAGGGCCTGCCGAACTGGATAGATTCAGCGATACCACAATTAAGAACATAAGCGGCATTGCAAAGTATCTGACGGATTTATCCATGACGCAGGTATTAGGGCTTTTAAGTTGTGCGAACGCTTTCATCGGCAACGATAGCGGGACAACTCATTTGGCAGCAGCTCTGGGAGTCAGAACATTAGCTATTTTTGGCCCTACTAATCCAACCGTATACAAACCTATTGGTCTTGACGTAACAGTATTTGTGGACAATACACCAGCTTTTACAACTAAGCCCTCACCAAGCTTGCAACAAGAGCTTTTAGATGTTTTGATAGCGTATTAATCGTCATAAGCTTCGTTTAGATAAGATGGTGTAAGATATTGCGGAAGAAACTCTTTTTCAACAGAGATAAATTCGAGCAGTTGACCGCTGACTGGTTTTTCTGTTATAATCTCTTTTTTGATATTAACCTGAATTTCGGCAATTAATATGCCGGATGTGAAGGACTTCTCGTAAAGGTATCTAAATGCAGGATAAAACATTAGGTGAATTAGCTGAATACGTGGGGGGGCGGGTCTGTGGCGATCATAATGTGAGAATCAGATCTGCCTCTACACTCGCACGTGCAGGTGAAGGTGATATCAGTTTTTTGACTAACCGTAAATATGAGAAACAGCTAAGAACAACCAAGGCAAGCGCGGTAATTGTAGGTAAAGAAGCACCTGCCACATCGGTTCCCCTTTTAATAGCCGAAGACCCATACTATGCTTTTATGCAGATAATGGTACTGTTGCATGGACATCGCAAACACAAAAAGGTCGGGATAAGCCCAAGAGCTTCAATCTCTGACAGTGCGAAAATCGGCGTAGACTGCCATATCCATGACTTTGTAACGATAGCCGATAACGTAAAGATAGGTGACGGCTGCATAATTTATCCCAGCGTGCACATCGGGCAAGGTGTTCAAATTGGTAATGACAGTATTGTATATCCCAATGTTACTATTTACGATGGATGTAAAATAGGAAATCGTGTAATTATAAATGCTAACTCAACAGTCGGCGAAGATGGCTTCGGCTACGCCACACACAAGGGCATCCACCATAAAATACCACAGACCGGCATTGTGATTATAGAAGATGATGTAGAAATTGGAGCTTGCTGTGGGATTGAACGTGGCACACTTGGTGACACTGTTATAGGCCAGGGCAGTAAGTTGGGTGACCTTGTGACAATAGGTCACGGTACAAGAATAGGTCCACATTGTTTGCTTGTAGCCCAGGTTGGAATTGCCGGCTCAACCAACATTGGACATCATTGCATAGTCGGTGGACAGGTGGGCATCGTAGGTCACATCAACATTGGAAACAATGTTACGATTGCGGCTCAAGCTGGTGTTATTAATAACATTCCAGACGGTAAAGTAATGTTGGGTGCGCCTGCTATCGATGCAAACCAAGGCAGGCGGGCATACGGCATGATACAATACCTGCCTGAGATGCGGCAAAGTATTCGGAATCTACAAAACCAAATTAAGCAAATAACCTTACCTGATGAATCCAATTCCGAAAAGCCACCTGAGTGAAATCGTGACCAGTAATCCACAACCAGTGAAAAGAACCACAAGACAAGGGAAATGAGATACGAATATCAAACACAAAACGTCAAAAACAACACTTCTAAGAAGTGTATTGAATTCTGAACAGGACATTCCCTTGAGCGAGATACAAGAAACAACAGATGAAACACGAAACGTGCTTGGCTTAATTGCCGGAGGGGGCAGACTGCCTTTCCTCGTGGCCACTGGTGCAAAACGGGCAGGATTAAGGGTGATTTGTGTCGGCCTTGGGGAAACGACAGAATCCAGCTT
>CAZJIR010000516.1:0-2113 GCA_964546095.1 uncultured Pirellulales bacterium | reverse complement strand
TCGGGCAGGGTCTTTTTGTTGAGGCCGGGTGATATCTCTTCTATCTTCTTTTTTACATTTTTAATGGCTTCGAGTGGATTATAGCCATAGCGAACCACTACAACACCGCCAACGGCTTCAGCTCCGCCCTTGTCAAGTGCACCTCGCCGCAGTGCGGGTCCGTATGATACCCTGGCTATGTCCTTAACATAGACAGGGACATTGTCATTTACCTTTATTACCGATTTTTCTATATCTGAGATATTTTCAATAAAGCCCAGGCCACGAATTACATACTCAACCTTATTAATCTCAATGGTCTTGGCCCCGACGTCGATGTTTGACATCTTTACCGCCATAAATATCTCATTGAGGCCGACATTGTAGGCCCGCATCGCGTCGGGATCCACGTCAATCTGATACTCTTTAACAAAACCACCCACCGAGGCTACTTCACTTATACCCTCGGCGGAGAGTAAAGCATATCGTACGTACCAGTCCTGGATAGTACGCAATTCATCTAAATCCCACCCTCCGGTTGGATTGCCGTGCTCGTCTCGACCTTCGAGCGTGTACCAAAAGATTTGTCCCAGCGCAGTTGCATCAGGGCCAAGGATAGGCTGCACCTCGGCGGGCAGCGAACCATTGGGTAGACTGTTGAGCTTTTCCAGAACCCTGCTTCGTGACCAGTAGAAATCTACGTTATCCTCGAAAATAATGTAAATCGACGAGAAGCCAAAAAATGAGTAACTGCGAATAGTCCTGACCCCCGGAATCCCTAAAAGCGAGACGGTAAGAGGATATGAAATTTGGTCTTCCACATCCTGTGGCGAACGTCCCATCCATTCGGTAAAAACTATCTGTTGATTTTCACCTATATCCGGTATGGCATCGACCGGCACAGGGCTTCTCGGAAGGTCCCCAAGGTTCCAGTCGAATGGGGCAACCATAATGCCCCATACGACGAACACTGCTACTAAAAGCCCGACTACCAACTTGTTCTCAAGACAAAAGCGTATGAGCTTATTAATTGGCCCGGCGGAGTTGACGTTTATTTTATTTAATCGCTCATCATTCATTTACACTACTATCCCGTTACTATTCACTGAATTGAGGCAGTTTTACGATATACTGTTCAGGAGCTTGCTCGAACTTCTCCTTGCAGGGAGGGCAACAGAAATAAACCTTCTTGCCTTCATACTCAGTGAAAATGTCCTTGTTGATGGCATTACCCATAACCGGACAGGTTGTCTGCTCTACTGAGGAAGCCGTTTTTTTTGCCGGCTCACTACTCATAGCTGCATGCTCCTGCATCTTTTCAACAGTTGCCTCAGAAGATGGCTCAGACTTCTTGCAGCCGATTAAAGTGACTATTGTTAGCATAAAGATACTTGCAATCAGAAGCGTTAGATGTTTGTTTTGAACGTTCATTTTAATTCTCCTTTCGTAAAAGGTTTTACTTTTTAAATTGGGGCAGTTTGTCCAGATACTTTTCAGGACTCTTTAGAAATACTTCTTCGCAGCCGGGGCAGCAAAAGTACACTTTTTTGCCTTTGTAAACAATGAAGTAATCTTTGTTGATTGCCCCGCCCATGACAGGGCAAAGGGTTTGTTCTTCGACTTTACTTTCTTGATGTTGCAACATCTGTTGTTCTTGTTGCCCATGATGATGGACAGGGGCTGCGCTACCGCCTCCAGGGCTCATCATGCTGGGCTTGGCCTGAATCTGAAGAGCAGAATCAATCTTGAAATTGCCGTTTGTAACGACAAGCTCCCCCTTAGCCAAACCTTCTTTGACTAAATAATAATCTCCGGCTCTGGGTCCGAGAGTTATTTCTCGTCCCTCAAATGTAGGCTTTTCCTTGCCCGGCTTTTGAACATAAACCACGGCGCGGGTTCCTGTAATCAAAGGAGCTGATGCTGGAATGACTAAGGGTGCTTCTTGAGGAGTATCGACTACATAACCGAGGGATTCAGTGGTAACTAAATCCATACCACAAATGTCGCAACTTCCGGCCTGTGTTTTAACAACAGCCGGGTGCATTGGGCAAATCCACTTACCTGCCATTTCAGGGGCCATAGTCTTGCCGCCTTTGGCAACTCTGGAACGAACAACGGCTCTGGCGAACATTTG
>CAZJIR010000515.1:0-2116 GCA_964546095.1 uncultured Pirellulales bacterium | reverse complement strand
TGGTCTTGTCGGGAATAAAAAACGCTTGGTCAAAAAAGCGGCTGTTTGCGCCGGCTCGTGTGATAAAATTATCAATCTGGTTATCGCTGCAAAGGCTGACTTGTATTTGACGGGCGAGTTAAAACATCATCAGGCCCTTGCAGCGCAGGAGGCCGGCCTGAGCTGTATATGCCTGAGCCACAGCGTCTCGGAGCGATTCATATTGAAAAAATTCGCTAAACAGTTGCAAAAGCAGTTAAATTCGGTCACAATAAAGGTAAGTAAAAAGGATGCAGACCCATTTGAGTGGAAAGAACTATGACAGAAGAATTCCTTGAAGAATCAGAAACAGCCGTTTCAGATACCAAGACCAATGAAGTAGTTGAGCAACAAACCGAATTCCCGCAGCAGGATGAAGATTTTGAGACTACGGTCGAGTCGGTTGTGGAGGCGGTTTTATTCGCAAGCGATGAGTCTCTTTCAGAGACCCGTCTGGCCAGTATTGTTGAGACATCCATAAAACAGGTTCGTCAAAGTATTCAAAGCCTGAATGACAAATATCAGGCTAATAAAAATGCCTTTAGAATAGAGCAAATCGCTGGCGGTTATCAGATGCTTACCCTCAGTCCTTATAATTATTGGCTGAAAAAATTACTTCGTGCCCGCAGCGACAACAAACTCAGCCCCGCGGCCCTGGAGACGCTCGCCATAATTGCATACAAACAGCCGGTCATGCGGGCCGACATAGAAGCCATCAGGGGTGTTGCCGGAGGCGAGGTGATTCGTTCTCTTTGCTATAAAGGGCTGGTGAAAATCGTCGGCCGGGCCGAGGTCTTAGGCAGACCGATGCTTTACGGCACGACAAAGAAATTTCTGGAAATCTTCGGCCTGAACACCCTCAAAGACCTGCCTAAAATCGAAGAGCTTAAAAAACCGGACTAATCCCACGGTAATTCTTTTGCATCAGGCTTCACGGCGTAAGACGGGCGGGGGTGTTCGGCATCGAAAACGCACATGTCTTCCTGCTTTTCAATTACGACAAAACTCTCATCAATTGAGCCGTTGGGTTTAGTGACATTGTCAAGCGAAAGCCCCAGGTGTTTGGCGAAAAATTTATAAGCGCCGATGCGTTTTGAAAAACCATAATCGTGTCCTTCATTAGGAAGGTGCAGGTTCTCGATATTGGCTTGTGCGCCGTAAAGACGATAAATGTTTTGAATATAAGGGAACTCTACATCAGGGTTGTTCTTGGTCCAATCCTGGCCGTCAGAGATGAGCAATTGTGGTCTGGGTGCGGCCAAAGCCGCGATTTCAGTGTTATTGGTTTCGTGCGTTTCGCTTTTATGGATGGGCATACCGCTTTCGCAGTCGCATCCGCCGAAAAAGTGTGCCGAAACCATTACCACCGGCACCGAGACTGCGATGTGTTCGTCCACGGCGGTCAAAAGAAACGTTTGTGTCCCTCCGCCGGATGCTCCAGTTATGCCGATGCGCTTTGAGTCCACTTCTTTTAACGAGGTGAGAAAATCGACGGCACGAATACTGTTCCAGAGCTGCAATTTAAGAGCCTTCGGTCTTTTATGCTGCCAACCAGCTTTTTTCCATTCGCCATATCCCACCATATCATAAGAAAAAACAACAGCGCCCATGCGAGCTAAGGTTGCGCATCGGTTTTGCATGAAGGGTTGAAATCTGGCATCATTAAAATGTCCGTGTGGACAGAGTACTGCTGCGAAATGCCCCTTGTTATTCTGTGGCCTATATAGATTACCTGTAACAAAAACTCCTGGCAGACTTTCGGATGCTGCGTTTTCTACTGTGTAGCCTTCGTACTTGCGCTTGCTGTGAATGATGGGATTCAATGGACATTTTTTGGGCGTAGATAAAAGTTCGGTCCCGCGCAGAATCCCTTCGCGAATCTTTTCCGCCCGGGCCTTCCATTGAGACAGATTGGAATAACTTTGCGCAAATCCGGCAAGCTGCTCTTTGGCCGCCTCTTCACTATGATAATTTCCCTGACAAAGCTGTGGCTCTTTTTTTTCAGCACCTTGAGCAAGCTGGCCTAAAAGTATAAATGCAAATGTTGATAAGCTGAAAACAAACGCCCTGCCAATACAAACTAGTAAACTTTCCATTT
>CAZJIR010000514.1:0-2129 GCA_964546095.1 uncultured Pirellulales bacterium | reverse complement strand
AATATTCTTCGATATTCTCAGTAAAGCCGGCAACAACCTTTACTCTTTCGCTCAGTTTTTCGTCTTCAATAGCTTTTATTATGTTATCGTAGCAGCTTTTGTCTCTGTTTCGAAACGGCCCCTGTGATACAAGGGGGCCAAAAATTAACAATTTGTATTTGTCCTCCAGCAGCTTGATTACGTCAATCAGAAAAATCTGGTTTTTGCCGGGGCCAAACTTGCTTATATTCAACAGAACTATATCATCCTGGCCGAATTTGCTTAGTTTTTTTCGCAGGAGATATTTATCTTTTTTCTCCGGCGTGAATCTTGCCTGGTCAACGGGGTTTGGACGTTGCCACAAATGGTCTTCGTCAATTCCTTCTCTGCGACAAGAATCGCCTATTCTTTCTGAAATAGCGACGACTTTTGATTTTCGGTTAAACTTATACCTAAAAATCTTGTGTAATTTTAACGGCAAGTCGGGCTGAGGCCGGGTTCCATTGTTGCAGATTTCCCTTAATAACACTTTATTTTTGTACTTGGCATATAATATTGCGACGTTTATTGAGATGGAGCTTCCAAATGTGTGTATGATATCATAGTTTTGGGTGGAAAGAATCTTTAGAGTTAAAAAACCCTGATAGAGAAAATTCATCAGAAAGACAAAATGGTTAATCAACTTTGCAAAATAGCAGTCCCGAGATATAGTTGGTAACCTTTTAGCTATTCTGGTTACATTAATCTCATCGACTTTATATTTGACATTGTTATTGAATTCTATCGAATTAGTCAACACTTCATAGCCGATACCAAATTTCAACCTAAGTCTTTTACATGTGTTTTGTGCTCGGAGGCCTGGGCCGGAGTACTCAGGATGGTATTTGCTGCACACTACTAAGACTTTCATTTCGTAGCAAGGGCTTTGTTTAATAAGATTGTTGACGTCAGTTCAGCGATGTTAGTCAGGGATATAGTCGCCAATAATAACAGAGAAAAGTTCTCATTCAGGGTTTATCTACAAGATTTTCCATTATGTTATAATACTGTTGGTCAATAACTCTGGTTGAGGCTTTTTCGAGAATCGCGGCGGAATTTTGTTTTAATGTGTCCTGCTTTATTTGACAGGCCTTGACAATGCAGTCGGCGAACTTTTGAGGGTCTAATTCACAGACATAACCTGTTTTTCCGTTCTCTATCCAGTAATCAGTAATGCCTTCTATCTTGCTGGCAACGACGGGAACTCCACATGCTATCGCTTCAAGCATGGGAGTACCCAGAGCATCTGCAAGTGTTGGGAAGACAAAAACATCCGCCAATCTGAAATATTCTTCAACCGCATCAGCAAAACCTGTTATGACCTGTACCTGATTTACAAGTTTTTTTTCTTCGACACTTTTTATTATATCGTCAAAGCACTTTTTATCTCTCTTAAGAAGAGGGCCTTTTGAAATGATTGGTCCAAAAATCAATAACTTGTACCTATCGTCAAGATACTTCATTACTTCGGTCAAGAATATTTTATTCTTGCGGGGCATAAATTTGCTTATGTCCACCAGAACCAAATCATCGTCACCAAATTTTGTCAATTTCCTTCTTAAGAAATATTTATTTTCTTTTGTCGGTGTGAATTTTGTTTCGTCAACCGGATTGGGACGTTCCCACAAGTTATCTTCGGCGATTCCATCTTTGCGACAAAGGTCGGCTACTCTTTTTGAGATAGCTACAACTTTGGATTTTGGGTAGAAATTATATTTGAGAAGCTTATTCAATTTTAACGGCAGATTGGGTCGAGGATAAGCCCCATGGTTGCAGATTTCCCTCAATAACGCTTTGTTTTTATGCTTGGCATAAAGCATGCCGACATTTACTGATATAGAGCTGCCGAATGTATGTATGAGGTCGTAGTTGCCCGCCTTAAGTATTCTTAAAGTAAGAAAACCCTGATAAATAAAATTGAGCAAGTAAATGATATGATTGGTCAATTTAGCAGGGATGCTATTACTTCGTATCTGTGGCAGTCTCCTGCTCAGTCTTGTGATTAAAACTCCTTCGAACTGATATTTGGTGTTGTCAGCGTGCTCCATTGAATTTGTAATAACATCATAATCAATATTTAATTTGTCTTTAATTTCTTTTTGTACAGCTTC
>CAZJIR010000513.1:0-2135 GCA_964546095.1 uncultured Pirellulales bacterium | reverse complement strand
CTGTTCTTTGGCCCCAAAGCCTTTACCTGATTGTTAGTTGCCTATAGGCAACTTTATGAAACTATAACTTTTTTATTTAGGAGATTCCACTTATGAAAGCTGGAAGAACAATTAAAGAATTAGCCCAAGAGCTAAACCGTCAACGCGTAGTCAAAAGAGACTTTGTAGTTGACACCCGCAGTGTTCGCATGGCCGAAGATGGGAAAACTTTGGTTCTTGCGGACAAACCCGCCGAACTCAATGTTGAAGAATTCACAAGGCTAATGGCCCAACCTGTCAATGGCCCATTGATTAAATTCATGGGTGAAGCAACACGCCATTGTCACGGCCAGATTGCCACTAAGCTTGCTATTCCGATGAAGTACTACGAGCGTATGCAGGCAGAGGCCCCGGCATTGCTGGCAAGAAATGTAAATTGCTGGCTTGACCACAATCCCACGATGCGAATGACAAGAACGCTGGACGGTAGGTTTAGAGCCTACCTGTCGAATCGTTATCGCCCACGCGACAACTGGGACCTCATGGAGCATATCTACCCGAAGCTTGTCAACAAAAAGCTATCACTCGAATCCTGCGAGGTCACCGAAACAAAGTTTTATCTCAAAGCAGTTTGGACGGAACGAAAAGAAATTCACTGGATAAAAGGTGACGGTACAGGCCCTCATGATTTCTATGAGGAATATCAGCCCGGTATCGTTATCGGCAACTCAGAAGTCGGAAGCGGGAGTACTTATGTAAGCCCCGGTGTTTATGTAAAAGCCTGCACAAATCTTGCTGTTTTCAGTTCCGAAGGGATTCGCAAATACCATCTTGGCCGGTCTTATGGCAACGGAGAAGATGAAGAGATACAAGAGTATGTATCCGATGCAACAATCCAAAAGGATGATGCTGCTTTCTTCTCGAAGGTTGCCGACACGGTGGATGCTTGCCTTGACGGGAAGTTATTCACCGATGTTGTGGATAAGATGAAATCCGCACAAACTGATGAAATCAAAAGCAACGTCAAGGAGGTCGTAGAGGTTGTTCAAAAGAATTTTGGCCTAACCGAAAATGAGGGAGGTGGCGTTCTTGAGCAACTTGCCAGAACAGGAAACCTCACACGGCTTGGCTTATCGCAGGCAATTACCAGAGTTTCGCAAGATGTCGAAAGCTACGACCGAGCATCGGAACTTGAGCGCATCGGTGGACAAATCATCGAACTCGAAAAAAAGAACTGGCTAACCCTCGTTGCATAAGAAAGTAGAAACCATGAAACGAGTAATTACGCTTCCGGCAATCAATAGGTCTGTAACCATCGGGCAATATGTGCAGGGTATCAGATTAGCGAAAGAAAATCCTGACACTGAATTTAAGCATGGCTTGACTTGTTGGTGGCCGGTAACCGGACGTGAAATTATGGAGCAATTCAGAGAGGGTATCCAACAACGAATTAATGAGGCAATACCCTATATGCAAAGAGGAATCAACAAATAGCCCGCAGGCCCGCACTGCATAAGTAGTGCGGGCTTATAGGCTTTTTTGAAAGGAGAAGTAAATGGTAACTATTGTAGAAATCACAAAAAAATTAAATGGTGCATTGAGACAAATTCATTCAGATTTTGAATGGCACGAATATGCTCATTGTGTAAGGGGTGACAAAATTCTTTATGGAGCTCATGTATCGGTTCATCTTTACTACGAAGAAAATAAGCCAATAAAAGCTACATATTTACTTCGTAAGCTAATAACGAATATCTTCAAAAAATACTACAGTTCTAAAGCAAAATTTTACAAAGCCAATCATTGCCGAGACGGCAGTTTTATTCCGCCGAGACCAATGTTGGATTTGACTATATTGATTTAAGGAGAAGAAGAAAATGACAAAACTAATTTTAACAATTGATTTATTACACAATTGGGAAAATTATCGATTACAAGGCTGTTTGGGATTAGCTGAGCAATTGCCTATTCATATAAAAGAAGCAATACAGAAAGCATGTCAAAAACATCACAAAGAAGGTATAGCACCAAGAAGATTGGCAAAACAATTAGCGACTAAATATCCAGAGCATTTAGGTTTTATAGGATTTTAGTAGAGGAGTAATTATGACAAATCTAACTAAATCAGTTAGTTGGGTATCGGCGGGATTTGTAAG
>CAZJIR010000512.1:0-2150 GCA_964546095.1 uncultured Pirellulales bacterium | reverse complement strand
TTGAGTTTGCCCTCGGGATTATCTACATTGACCCGCAGTTTTACGGTCCTTGTATTGGCGTTAAGAACAGGGTCAATAAAGCTTATTTTCCCTTTGAATTTCTCTCCCGGATAAGCTTCGGTAGTAAACTCAACATCCTGACCGTATCGAATCCAGGGCAAGTCGGATTCATAAGCATCCAGCTTAACCCACAGATGCGAGAGGTCTGCCAGGGTATAAATTGGTGTGCCGGTATCGACGTACATACCTTCAGTGGCGTTTTTGTTAATGACTATCCCGGCTATCGGGGAATAAATCGTGATGTGTGTGACTGAGCTGTCGGAGCTTTCTATTTTTTCAATTTGTTCGCGATTTAAACCGAGCAACCGGAGTTTGTCCCTGGCAGCTTCAAGTGTAGCAAGAGTGGTTCTTTTCACAAGTTCGGAAGTCTCGTCCTTAATGCGGCTGGCTGCTTTTAGGGCCTGAAGTAATTCAGCTTGTGCACTGATTAGTTCTGGACTGTAAAGGTCAACCATATGGTCACCTTTACGAACATTGATGCCTGTAAAATCTATGTATAATCGGTCGATTCTGCCGGGTACCCACGCGGTTATGTTTTTGACGCGGGTCTCATCGTAATCGACCTTGCCGACCGTGCGGATTTCAGCTTCGACGAATTTTTGCTCTACGGGTGTGGTTTGAATCTCCATAAGTTTCAGAGCGTTTTGGGAGAATGTGATTTCTCTAAGGCTGGTCTCGTCACTTCTACTTTCTACCGCAACTAAATCCATAAAACAGAGCGGACATTTACCCGGCTTTGGCTGACGGATTTGAGGGTGCATAGAACAGGTCCACCATTGCTGTTTGTTGCTGCTTGCATGGGAGACATGCTGGGATTCTATTGATGATTGAGTCAAGACTCCGAAACCTCTGACTATATAGCCAAGAACAAAAGATGCGAGAATAATCAGCGGTATCTTGAATCCGGTCTGGCTTAACAATTTGTTAATCTTCGAATCTTTCATATCAGGCACCTTGTAATTTTTATTTCATACTGTTTTGGTAGGAATATGTTTGACACTTTCTGCTTTTCCAATAATATTAGTTTTTCCGTTATAATTCCGCTCCGATGAGCATTTCCAGTTCTGCAAGTTTCTGCTTGTTTCTTGTTACGGCCTGCTCATACTCTAATCTATATTTAAGCAACATTCGTTGAGCATCTACAAGACTCAGGAAATCAATCGTACCTGACTTATATGCAGTTTCCGATACCAGAAGCAGCTCTTCTGCCTTTCCGACAAGTACATCCCCATATAAATGCATCTTTCTTGTGCTGTCTTCAAAATCATATAGTACCTGTACTGCTTTTGCTGAAAGATTGTTTTCTTTATCTATTTTTTGCTGCTTAAACTGTAACACTTCGGCTTTTGCCCGTCGTTCTGCGGCTTTGTAGTTGTCTCGCCATAAAGGCAAATTTACTGAAAATGTCAGGAATACCGGGTCTTTGCCGCTGTCACTTACTCCTGATGAAGTTGCCCGGTCGGTTTGAATCCAGTCTATACCTACTCCGATGTCCGGGTAAAATTGTTTCTTCACAAGTTCAACATTGTTTCTTGCCGCCTGGATTTCCCAGTTCAGGCCGGCAAGTTCAGGATTATTGCTTTTTATCATATTTATCAATTGAGTTTCGTCGATATTTACCTGTTGAAGTGTTTGCTTTTTGGGCCAGGCCAGCTTTGCCGTTGTCGGCCTGTTTAACACTGCGTTTAGTCTTGCATCTCTGGGCACCCTTAGTTCTTCAAGACTTATTAAGACATCCTCAAACCTTGCCAGTTCGATTTGTGCCCGAATTATGTCCGGATGTGTTGCGGTAGCTGTGATGTATTTAGTCCTGGCAACCTCTTCAAAATGCCTAAGCAATTCCAGGTTTTGTTTTGCTATATTAATAGCCTCAGCGAGGTAAACGTATTCGGCAAATGCATCTTTGACCTGCCAAAATAGTTTTAGCTTAGTCGTTTCATATCGTTTCCTCGCGGCTTCTGCTTTTGCAGAGGCAGCGTCTGTTCTTGCCTGGATTTCACCGAACCACGGGAAAATCTGCATTATGCCGAATTTGTTTTTTTGAGGTCCGACTCTCGTCTCGACTTCCTCAATAAAATAGCTGTATGTGA
>CAZJIR010000511.1:0-2170 GCA_964546095.1 uncultured Pirellulales bacterium | reverse complement strand
TGAATTTTCAATTTATTTATTCCTATAACGATAGAAATAGGATATAAAAACAAACAAATGAAATTAGTTACATACTCCAAAGAAAAGTCGGTCTGCTGTGGAATCCTTACGGATAATGGGCTGATAGATATCGCTTCGGCGTGGGACGGTCCGAACCCGCCTCGCAGCGTAAAAGAAATTCTCCAAAAAGGCCCTGACTGCCTTGACAAACTTAAGAACATCGCGGCTGATGCGAATGATTTTATTCCTCTTGATTCGGTAAAGCTCCTTGCGCCCATCCCCCGGCCGGGCAAGGTGCTCGCACTTGCCGGAAACTACAGCGAGCATATCAAGGAGGCGAGTGTCAATCGCGGCTTCAAGGTCGGACTCTCGGATTCGCCAAGAATGACGACCGTGCCCAGGCCCTTTCTTATGCCGGCGACGGTCGTAATCGGCCCCGATGAACAGATACCCTGGCCGAGTTATAGTAAAGACGTGGATTATGAGCTTGAGCTTGCCGTGGTAATCGGAAAACAAGCCAAGTGCATCCCGGCCGAGCAAACCCCCGATGTAATAGCAGGCTATACAATCGTAAACGATGTCTCGGCCCGCACTGTAACATTTAAAAAGAACAGGGCCGAACGGCCGTGGGACGAATTCTACGACTGGCTTAACGGCAAATGGTCGGACGGCTTTTTACCTATGGGGCCGTACCTGCTGACAAGCGATGAAGTTGAAGATGTCCAGAATCTCGATATGAGACTAACCGTCGATGGCGAGCAGCGCCAAAAAGCCAACACTTCACAGATGATTTATCCTGTCATCGATATCATCTCTTTTTTAAGCCACATAATGACACTCGAACCGGGCGATGTCATCGCCACAGGCACACCTTCCGGCGTAGGTCTTGCAACGGGCGATTATTTACAGCCCGGCGCCCGCATCGAATGCACCATCGAAAAACTCGGCACACTAACCAACACCCTCGGCCCCAAGCCGGATGAATTCTACAAACCATTGAAATAAAACTACAAACTTAAGACAAAAAACATAAGACCACAAACTCAAGACTCAGAACTCCGGATTCAAGATACAAGACGCAGGATATAAAACTGACAACCGAGAGCACAAAGCAGCATAAAAAGCTATACCTCGCACTGCAAGATATAGCTTGATTGTTGACTCAATCTTAGGAAGGGGACAGTCATGAATTAGATTAATTCCGTCCGAAGTAGAATAAACTATGGCCTTAAAACGGAAAATCAATGTCAATTATAAACAAGCCCGATGTCCCTGCTTCACAGCACAACATCAACTTTCAGAAGAGGAATAGGCTTCTTCTTGGCCTCCTTCTTCTTTTGCTCTGATTTGTCACCGGGTTTTTTATCGTCGTCCGCTTTTTTAGGAGGCTCCTTTTTCTGTCGCTTGTACTCCATCGTACCCATCGGTTCTTCGCTCAGCTCGCCGTAGTCACCCAACGGGTAAAACGACACCTTCATCGTATCGGCATCCACTTTGGCGTGGGTTATTCCCATTTTATTGGTCTGGCCGTCAGGCATAGTGTAATAAAGTTTCGCTACAGCCATATCTCCATCGGGCTCCCAGGCACCTTTAACAACGCCGCCTCTGTTATCCACGCCGACCTGGACAACCTGGCCCTCATTGAGGTCATAGAAAATCATCCCCCGGCCTTTCAATTCGCCCATCTGAAAGCCCATAGCAACAAAATGCCCATCAAGCTCCCATTTATAGGAGGTTTGAAGCTTTTGGCCCTGTTCGTTTGTTGCTGTCCATTCGCCCATTATCCAACCGAATCCGTTCTCTTCGACAAGGTCACGCAGCTTCACAACGTCCTGTGCGTTTGCACCGGCGGACAGAATGAAAATAACGGCCGATAAAGCCAGAAAAATATTTCTTAAATTTACGTGCAGTTTTGCGGTTTTGGGCTTGTACATTACCTTCGCTCCTTTCAATTACTGTTGAAGTTTTCATTTAGAATACTTAGCCACACCGGCAAGCTCCTCTACTCGGCTAATATACCAAATCCGGCCGAATATTACCACTCCTTTTTCACCGTGTTCTGCATTGCACAGATAAGGAACGAAGTCCGCATTTACCACTGTAGTTTATTGCCGGTTTTGTATTCTAAATCCCCCTGTACAGCTCTTCGTAAGCCGCTTTTGTGTCCCAT
>CAZJIR010000510.1:0-2178 GCA_964546095.1 uncultured Pirellulales bacterium | reverse complement strand
CTTCTATCCGGGGAGGATAGGAGTGAAGTAGCACCGGTACCTGCTGAGAGAGTTGTTCTAAAGAAGTTTCACTCGGCCCGTTATCTGCATGCTTTAAAGGCCTCTGCGCAAGGTGAGTGGGATACTGAAGCACTGGATATGGGAATCGGGACACTGGATTGCCCTATATTTGCAGGGCTGTATGACTATGCCGTTCTGGCTACCGGGGCGACGCTTGCCGGTGTAAAACTAATTCTCTCAGATTCTGCTGACGTAGCGTTCAATCCATCAGGTGGATTTCATCATGCAGGGCCGGAGCGGGCGGCAGGCTTTTGCTATATAAATGATGTGGCTTTGGCTTGTACAGTGTTAGCGGAAGAAGGCAAGCGAGTTCTTTATCTTGATGTGGACGTTCATCATGGCGACGGTGTTGTATACGGATTCTATGACCGTAGTGATGTGATGACTATATCATTCCACGAGAGTCCGGAGACGCTGTATCCCGGGACAGGACGCGAGGATGAAATCGGCAGCGGGCAAGGCAAGGGCTACTGTGTAAACATCCCTCTTCCTATCGGGACTTATGATGAAGTGTATATGAAGATATTTGAATCTATAGCTCTGCCGTTGATAACTACGTATAATCCGGACGTTATTGTTTTTGAGTTAGGGGCTGATGCTCTTGCCGGTGACCCGCTCGCACATCTATGTCTTACCAATAATGTTTATGTCGATATCATCGAGCATCTGTTAAGTTTTGACAAGCCCATCGTTGCAACCGGTGGAGGTGGTTACAATTTCAGCAATACTGTCAGGGCCTGGGCCTTGGCCTGGAGTATTTTCACCGGTGCTGGCAGTGGCGGTGATATGGACCAAGCCGTTGGGGGTGTTATGCTCGAAAGTACGGACTGGCAGGGGGGATTGCGGGATAGAGCGTTTGTTGTAAGCCAGACACAACGAGAAATGGTAGTGCCGGCAATAGAAGCAACAATAGAAGCAGTGAAGGCAAATATCTTTCCGATTCATGGGCTTTAATTGCCGGCAGCGCTAAAAAGCCCGAGTTGGGAAATGCTCGGCCCATTGATATTATCACAAGTGTCTTTTACTGACCTATACTTAAGCAGATTCGAGTTTGTGATGAGGAGTTTTGACTAATAGTGTCGTTATCGCAGCAATAATCAGTAATGCTGAAGCGCCATAATAGGCGATAGCAAATGTTTGGTATTTGACGTACATGGCCCCGGCAAGCTTAGCCAGCATGAAACCTCCGACACCCCAGGCAGTGAATACCAATCCGTAATTCACTCCAAAATTCTTCAGGCCATAAAAATCTTTGGTAATGGATGGGAAAAGCGAGAGGTTTGCCCCATAGTTTGCTCCGATAAGCGCTGAAATGACGGCCATTGTTGGAATTGTACCAAGGAAGTTTTCAGCGGTTGCTCTTGAGAGTAGAAATATCATAACGGCCTGAGAGACAAAGCAGATAAACATAGTTGCCTTTCGACCAATTTTATCACTAAGCAAACCAGCGAGTATGCGTCCACCCCCGTTGCCGATGGCAAGTACCGCCACCAACACAAATCCCATCGCTATTCCGACCTGTTTATCTGCGATTGCGGCAAGCTTTGAAATTACCATAAGACCTGCGCCGGCACCACACACATACATGAACCAAATTAAATAAAATTGGATGGTTGAAAGCATTTCTTTTGGAGAGAAATCTTCTTTTTTATTATCAGATTTGGTGTCCGACTTTACTGGTTCGGAACCGGCTGGGACGTAGCCTTCCGGTGGTGGCTTTAGAATCTGGGCAAGCCCAACCACGACGACCAGAAACGCAATGCCCAGTAGCAGTATTGCTATCTTGAAACCAAGATTAACTATCAGAGTTTTTGTCAGTGGTGCTGCATAAACCGAAGCCAGTCCGAAACCTGAAACGACTATTCCGGCGATAAGCCCTGTTTTTGATGCGTGGAACCATTTTACAGCGGGTGGTGTCGCAGAGGCGTAGCCGAATCCGATACCAGCGCCGGCAAGCACACCAAAACCGATAACAAAGACCATGAGCGATGTCGTCATGCTGGCAAGAATAAATCCAATACCTACTAAGATACCTCCTATTGTGGCCACGAACCGTGGGTTGATTTTGTCCTGCATTCTTCCGGCCGGAACCATAATCAGCGAAAAAACAAGGCATGC
>CAZJIR010000509.1:0-2179 GCA_964546095.1 uncultured Pirellulales bacterium | reverse complement strand
GCCGAATAGTCCATGGAAAGGCGATATCTGGAGTTTTTCGATTTCACCTAAGACAGCCTATGATAGTGTGCCAGCTAATGGCGCCAGATTTGTCGAACTGGATGCAACCCTTAGCTGGTCACCGGGTATCGGTGCAAGATTACACACTGTATATTTTGGTGATAACTTCGAAGATGTAAATAATGCCACTGGAGGTGCTTTCCAGGGAAATTCAAACTTTACACCAGAACCTCTTGAATCAGGGAAGAGTTACTACTGGCGGGTCGATGAATTCGATGCAGTCGATACGCACAAGGGGAATGTATGGAGCTTTACCACTGCAAAGGAAGGTGGAGGTGTGCGAGGAGATTACTACAGAGGTACGGATTTAAGTAATCTCGTCCTGACCCGAATAGACCCCCAGGTCAACTTTGCCTGGGCCGATGGCACTGCACCGGATGAGTCGGTTGGCGATGATAGCTTTTCGGTCAGATGGACTGGTGAACTGGAAGTAGCGTTTACTGAGACCTATACCTTCTATACCAATAGCGATGATGGTGTGCGTCTTTGGGTGGATGGTAAACAGCTCGTTGACAACTGGACCGACCATGGAACGACCGAGGACAGCGGCACGATTGACCTTATGGCAGAGAATGTGCCCAGCATTAAAATGGAATATTATGAAAACAGCGGTGACGCAGTCGCAGAACTTCAATGGGAAAGCCCATCCACACCAAAACAGCTCATTCCACAGGCGGCACTGTCACTACCTGTAAAGGCCGGTAGTCCGAATCCTTATAATGGCGCGACAGAATTAAAGCAGGCACTGATTTTAAAATGGGACGCCGGAGATTATGCCGCTTCGCATCAGGTCTATTTCGGCACTGGCGAAGAGGCTATACGTAACGCTAACACAAGCTCATCAGAGTACAAAGGCACCAGGGCTCTTGGTTCTGAAAGCTATGACCCGGGACAACTCGAGTGGGGTACAACTTATTATTGGCGCATCGATGAGGTCAACAGCACCAATCCCGAAAGCCCATGGACAGGAAACATCTGGAGATTTACTACAGCCAACTTCCTTATCGTGGATAATTTCGAAGATTACAACGACTATGCCCCTGATAGGATATTTGATAAATGGATAGATGGCTATGGTATTACGACAAACGGTTCCACGATAGGTTATGCCGAGCCTGATTTTCCGGCTGGAGAGCATTTCGTCGAGACGAATATCGTTCACAGCGGCGCCCAGTCGATGCCATATTTCTACGACAACAGCTCAGCCGGGAATTCCGAAGCAACATTAACACTCGTTTATCCGCGTGATTGGACAGAGAATGATGTTAACACATTGACGCTATGGTTTTATGGCAATCCGACGAATACTGCTGAGCCGATGTATGTTGTTCTTAACGGCAGTGCTGTGGTTTATAACGATAATCCTGATGCGGCATTGATAAATGAGTGGACCGAATGGAATATAGAATTGCAGATGTTTGCAGACCAGGATGTGGACCTTACTGATGTCGATACGATTGGTCTTGGTTTTGGTAACAGGAACAGTCCGCAACTCGGTGGTTCAGGCTTAGTATTCTTTGACGATATTCGTCTATATTCCACACAGGCACCTTAAGCTGAAATGATGATATAGCAGATTTGTATCAATTCGGTGCTTATACTGACTCAGTATCAGCCCCTTTTATATTTACCGATTCCGCTAAAAGTATATGATATAGAAGTTTGCATTATATCCCAGAAGGAATTTATTATTGCGCTACGGGCAACCTGAGCAAAAAGCAATAAAACTCTTGACGGGAAAGTGGCTGATTTGGTATAAATATATATAAGCCTAAGATTTTCGGCGCGTAAATTGTAGATTCTTTATAATTTTCAATATAAGGAGGAGTTATGGCATGGAGTGCGAAGCTATCGTGGGTACTCCGTGCTTTCAGTGATAATACTTCACATTTCATTTAAGACTTATACATGGGTATAAAGAAAGATTAATAAAACTCTTAACTTTGCAAATAATAAACTTTTTTATTCGGAGGAAAAATTATGCTGACTAAAATTTTTGCAAGAACCTTACTCTATCTGACATTAGTACTTGGTTTTTCAACGACCGTAGCAATGGGAGCAAACATTTTATTCGTCTCATCAATGGAAGCAGACCATATGCCGGGGGACGACGCGATGA
>CAZJIR010000508.1:0-2222 GCA_964546095.1 uncultured Pirellulales bacterium | reverse complement strand
GGGTTTCATAGGCATACCCACCGGCAATTTCAAAATCGTGACACAGGCGGTCGTACCGCTTCATTCCGGATTGCAGTGCCGAACCGGTCAGGTTTTCCATCTCATGAGAAACCGTTTGGATTGCCCGCTGCAATTTGAGCAGGTGTTCTACGCCAGCGTGCATTTCTTCCAGAACAGTACAATCACCACTGAATACCGCTTCCTGTTGTAAATATCCGATACGAAGGTCTTTCTTTTTGACTACCCGGCCCATGTCAGGACTGACTTGGCCAACGATTAGCTTCAGGATAGTGCTCTTGCCCGAACCATTGGCGCCGACCATACCAACTTTCTCGCCTGGATGAAACTGAAGATTCAATTTATCCAGGACAACTTCCGGGCCAAAAGCAACATGGATGTCACGCAACGTTACTATTGCCATAAATCACGAATCTTTCGTATACACTTTTCTACGCAAACGTCGGACAGGGAGAACGCCACTGATAATCGCCTGCGAAATCAACAGCGTATGTTATACTCTGCGGCTTCGGGATTCAAGTGCAACATGGAAGACAACAACGTAGTGCAAAGTCGCAAAGAAGATTTACCATTTGAAGTTGCAGTTGTAGTGCCGGTGGAACAGGCCGATAGAACGCATTGCAGGTATAGCAATAAACTGGACGGCAAGATTCAACATTAAATCAAAAGCGGTTTTCGGTAACGAAGCGTGAGTGTACTGGATTGTCTGCGTTTCAAGAAGAGCCGCGGCGATAAGCAAAAGAACCGTTACAACATAAGGGATAAACGTTTTAAGTACAGGGACAAGAAGGTGGTCGGGCCTGAATAGAGTGATTGTTTGGCCTACTGAGGCAGTCAATATGGCTACCGGGAACAAGAACAAACCAAGAATAAAAAAGACATGCAATAAGCCAATCTCGGACTGCCAGATATTATCGAACGAATGGCCTTTTTCTTTTAGTACTATGAACGTAATAATGGCTGGAAGCTGGACGACGGCCATAGTGAAAGAAAAAAGAAAAAGCGGTTTTATAATATACCATAAGAAGGTAATGCTTGTTCCGAGGTAAATTTCAGGAAGTTTGTCTATGCCGAAGGCCGTCTCGTAAATAATGTTAAGGTAAAAACCGAACAGCCAGCCCCAAACGGCAAAAAATGTTACGTATCCACAACAGCATGAGCCATGTGTAAAGAATTTGAAGCATACTATTGCAATTACAAAGGCCAACGAAGTGGCGTTTTGCTTATTGAAAAACAGCCTGAAGTTGTCAACAAAAACTGCGCGGTAAAAGCCGGGTATGGGGTCGCCTTTTTCTTTGGGTGGTTCAACTTTTTTGGGCTTCCTGAAACTTTCGGAAGGAACTATGAAAAGCTGGCCACAGTTGGTACACCGCGTGCGTTTGCCGGATTGACTATCTTCAAATCCGTGTATCTCATTGCAATTGGGACAAAAAAGCTCAATCGTCATATAATATTACAACACTATAACTCTTTTCTACCTAAAATCCAAAGCACGAAATTTTCAAAACAAAAAATGTTAATAGCCACAGTGTGAGCGTTTTCTTTTAGCGTGATATGGTTCAAGAATAAAAGATGCCGGATTTATTCCTGCTGCAAAGCGGTCACAAAGTTTTTAATGTTGTTTGTCCACTTTCTGGCTTCCTGCAGCTCAATCTTATCCTCTTTGACAAGCGTAGCCAGATGCTTTTCCAACGTCATCATTTTTTCGTCGGGCTTGTTTTGAGTTTTGGTTTGCAGTTGTGAGTAAATCTGCTCGACTTTGCCGGTACGTATCAGGTTTGCACAGGCGAAGTTGTTATTAAGGATTTCCATGGCAACAATTCTGCCGGTGCCGTCTTTTTTTGGTATGAGCTTCTGGCTTATAACGTACGCCAATCCGAGTGACATTTGATTGCGAACCTCGGCTTGTCTGCCGGAAGGGAAATAGTCCAGTATTCGTGTTACCGTGCCGGTTACATCTCTTGTGTGCAGCGTGGAGAAGACCAGGTGGCCTGTCTCGGCGGCCATAAGCGTCATCGCTATCGTGTCAGCGTCGCGCATCTCGCCAACGAATATCACGTCGGGGTCCTGGCGGAGCATTTCCTTCAAGCCTTCACTGAAAGATTCTACGTCCCGGCCAAGCTCGCGTTGTGAAATTATTGAGTGTTTCTGTTGGAAGATGTATTCAATAGGGTCCTCGACTGTCATAATTCTGACCGCACTTT
>CAZJIR010000507.1:0-2222 GCA_964546095.1 uncultured Pirellulales bacterium | reverse complement strand
ATAGAAGTACGGCATCGACTGATCGCCGCTGTGAACAATACTCGTCTCGACAAAATGCTCTCCGGCGTTAAAGTCCGGCTCAGCGTAACCTATCGTGGAACCGTTTGTTGCAATGCCATACCCATCTATCCATACATCGAATATCCTGTCAGGTGCGTAATCATTGTAATCCTCGAAATTGTCCACGATAAGGAAGTTGGCTGTCGTAAAGCTCCAGAGGTTACCTGTCCATGGACTTTCGGGATTAAGGTCGTTAACCTCATCAATACGCCAGTAATATGTGGTATCCCACTCGAGTTGTCCAGGGTCATATCTCTCTGAATCAATAGTCCTTGTGCCTTTGTACTCGGGTGAGCCTGTGTTGGCATTACGCACAGATTCTTCATCAGTGCCGAAATAGACCTGGTGCGAAACGGCATGATCCCCAGCTCCCCACGTAAGAATCAGTTTTTGCTTCGTATCCACTGCCATATTAGACGGATTTGGGCTGCTGGCCTTAACAGGTGGCGAGAATGCCGCTTGCGGAATAAATTCTGTTGGAGTGGAAGGACTTTCCCATCGTAGCTCAGCTATTGATTCGAGTTCGACGTGATAATATTCCATCATGATGCTGTAGACATTTCCGGACACAAGGTCAATTGTTCCGCTATCCAGGAAGATTGGGTGGAGCACCCAGTTGTCAATAATCAGTTGGTCGTCCACCCATAGACGCACAGCTCCACCAGTGACGGTATAGAAGGTGTAGGTTTCAGTGAATGCCGCCTCTATCTCACCGGTCCATCTAACCGAGAAGTCATCGTCAGGGAACGATTCATCCGGTGCTAAATCCATACCCCAGTCAAAGTTGATTTGAGGGTCTATGCGGGTCATTACGAGATTCCTAAAATCCGTATCTCTGTAGTAATCTGCGCGCACACCTCCGCCTTCCTTTGCAGTCTTAAAGCTCCAGACATTGCCTTTAATCGTATTATTTATATCAAACTCGTCAACCCGCCAATAGTACATTTTGTCTGGTTCAAGAGGGCCGGGTGTAAAAGTTGTAAATGCTTGTGGATTTCCGCCGGAGGCATTGTTGACATCTTCGAAGTTATCGCCGAAATACACGGTATGTAGTACTGCATTGAAACCTGGTGTCCAACTAAGCTCTACATCCGTATCTACAAAGAAGGCGCCATCAGTCGGGTTTTGGTTATAGGCATTTCTGGGAGGAACCATGAAGCTCCAAACATCACCTTTCCACGGACTATTCGGTTCTGCTTCATTGACCTCGTCAACCCGCCAATAATATGTCCTGCCTGTTACAAGACCTTCCGGATAAGGAGAACCGGGAAAGCCAACAGCGAAAAAGGTTGTGGTCTGGTTGCCCTGGAACGTATCACCAATACCATCATTCACATCTTCAAGGTTTTCACCAAAGTACACATCATGTGAGGTGGCGAAATCTCCGGGTGCCCAGCCGAGGTTTACCCAAGTGTCTGTAAGTATGGCGATATCGGCTGGAGCAGGGTTGGAGGCAAATGGATAAATTACTCCACGACCTTGCATAACAGCGAGAATTTCCGTATCATCCAGAGCATTGTCATAAAGGCGAAAATCATCTATCATGCCCCTGAAAACTCTATCGGCATTAAAGTTTGGAGTTTGTGAGCCAATAAGAAAATCATTTGATGAGTCGGCCAGTGAAGTTGGTACGTTAGCTAACGTGTGAGTTCTCTCTCCGTTAATATACTCTGTAAGAGTATTAGCAACATCATCAAAAACAAAAACAATGTGGTACCAGGTGTCTGCTTCAAGGACTGTGAAGAGGGCGGCATCTACGTCTCTGCTGAAGTAGCGCCCTGTGGAATCTCTCATGTCTAATTCGGTCCGGTCATTATATATTGCGAATTGAAAACCCTCGCCTGCGGCCCATGTAGTAACAGAAAGATTGCCGCATATTTTATGATCCCCACCGGCCAAAGAACGGTTTACCCAGGCTGCAATTGAGAAACCGCCCGCTGTTCCTCCATCTCCTATAGTCGTAAAGCCCAGTTCAGGCCCGCAATTAATATATTGATCGGTGGTATTTTCATTAAGTCTTATAGCCTGGCCAAGCTGCCCCTCAACAAAAGTAGGATCACCGACTGGGGCACCGTGTTGGCCGTTCCCTGAAGAATCCGAGAAGTTGCCATCAAACTTCCACCAACCAACGAGACCAAAAGTGTTGTCTACAGGTTTTAAGG
>CAZJIR010000506.1:0-2227 GCA_964546095.1 uncultured Pirellulales bacterium | reverse complement strand
TACACTAACGACCGGCCCAGTCTTCTTCCCGGTTCCCAAAGGCGGCTCGTTACATTTTGGGTTTCTTTGATAGTTTTCTGGTATTCCTTGAATATCTGACATTTTCTAAATAACTAAGAGTTAAGTAGTAAAATTGGTTTCTAACATCGGAGCGGAGAATTCTGCAGGTGTAATCTCTTTAGTACTCCAATTTTGAGGTTTGTTGTAAAGTATGGGTTCGAATTGTTGCGAGTCAGTCTCTGCTTCAAATTGGCTTAGGATATTATTTATTTTGGTCAACTGTTTTTTCAGCGGATAGTTTTCTTCGACAAATCTGCGATACTTTTTGGGTTCGTACGTATCGGAAAGGATCTGCTCGCAGAATTTTTCTGCGATGTTAAACAAGAACTCCGACGGAAATATCTGGACAGAACCCGGGAAATTATGGATAACCGGTTTTAGACCACAGGCCATCGCTTCAAGAATTCCCATGCCCTGGCTCTCAATGATACTTGTCGAAACGATATAATGTTTATCCTCAAGCCAGGAGCGAACATCTTCCTGCCGACCATCGAAGAACACCGCATCTCCAAGGTCAAGGGCATCGACCATATGCTTTAGATATTGTTCAAGGGCCTTGTCTTGAGATATACCTCCGATGAATAGACGATACTCAGGGTCAATGTAGTGCAGCTTCTGCATACACTGTAAAATGAAAGCGGGATTCTTTACCATTCTTAGATTAGATAAAAAGGCAATATTCTTGCCGTGATGGCGTTCGGTAAAAGTATATTTTTCGAGGTTCACCCCATTGTGTATTGTAACTATTGGTATTTGACTTTCCAGGTCAGGGACTGAGTGTAGAAGAGCATCTTTGACAAAAGTGTTGCCGACAGTAATAAGGGTATCGATATTAGCCCAGTTTATCTTTTGTGGCCATTGCCCATAGGCTTCGTAGCGGTGCAGTCTGATAATATTTTTACAGACTTTTGGTTGATTTGAGCCTATTATTGCAAGATTGGTACACCACTCAAACCACGAAATATCACTCCATTTCATTAATTCATACAGTTCTTCTTCTGTTTCTTCTTCGAAGACTTGCACTTGGAAGCGTTTTTTTGTAAATTCAATAATTTCATTGAGAAATCCCATACCATCCCCGCCACAGAAGAAGGCTATTTTAGGTCTTTGAGACCGAATTATATCAATCATCGGTTTGAGAATCTCCTGATTGGGCCAGGTTTGTAGGGAGCGGAGCAGAATTTCTATGGCATTGCCTTTATTATTCTGCTCCAGAAATAAGTTGGCAGTTCTGTTCATTACGTCTACGTTCAGGAAGCCCATCTGCTCCATATTATCGAAAAGCTGCATAGCTTCGTTTGCTTTGCCGACAGCAATATATGCTTCTACCAGGTTCCACACTATTTCAGGAGAGTTTGCTTGCATGTTCCGAGCTTTTTCGAAATGTCTAATGGCTTCATCCGAACGGTTCAGACAATGCAGGATTGCTCCTGTATCATTCAATACCTGTGCGTTGTCGCTGGTCGTGCGAAGGTGTTCTTGCATACAGGCCAGAGCTTCCTGATATTTACCGGACTCAGCTAATTTTAAGCCTTTTTCGTAATGATTAAGATTCCCAGAAATATCATTTTGTCCTTGCCCCCCAAGCGGATTTGTCCCCATATGTTCCATCTTATTTACTCCTGATTCTAAAAAGAGACCATCCCGTGGTCGTAAACTTTGTGTGAGTATTGCAAATTCCGTGCCGTTAACCTAAATCGGCGTATATTTGCAATATCGCAGTTACAGGCAAAACGTTTGTATAAATATCAAACATATTTTCACAAAATCGCCTTGTAGTTCTAACTTTTATCCTTAACGGCTAAATGAGAAAATCCAGCAACGACATAGACATAAGTTTTGCAGCCACAGTTAATGACATTTCGTATAGAATCTCACGGCGGGAAAGGTCTATCGCTATTTCAGTGATGTCAGCTTCCTGCAGACGTGTCGTTTCATCCTCAACGTTATTTTTTATGTTATTTAAACTGTCTCCGAGGTTCTCCAGGTAGCCAATTTTGGACCCTATGGAAACTTCGCTTTGAATCAGTAGCTCGTTTACTTCCTGTATGGGATTTGAGAAGTTTTTTTGTAGTTCCAGAACCTGGTTTTCTGAAAGCCCTTTTCCATTTTTCATTATATCCCGAATGCTAATTAGCATATTGAAAATATCATATGTTCCGGGCGT
>CAZJIR010000505.1:0-2238 GCA_964546095.1 uncultured Pirellulales bacterium | reverse complement strand
AAAAGGCATGCCGAGATCTGCGAAATTGAGGAATCGCTGCGCGATGGATTTTTTAAACCGCTATTTTTTCATCTGCACAAAATGGGTGAAAAATCGGTCCTTTTTATAAATTTAATATTCAAATACTTACAAAGAGCAAAATTCGGTTAAGTTAAAGCGTTAAGTTGAGAAAAATAGAAAGTCAACTAAATTTTAGTTTGACTATTGTAAAAAGTTGAGTGATAGTTAGTATAAGAGATATAAGCGACGATATAATATAAAGGGCATACTCATGTATATTGTTCTGGATTACCTTGAAGTTATATTATCACCGCAAATGGTTATAGGTGGAATTGCTTTAGCACTCTGCCTAATTTTTAAGGATGATTTGAAAGCTTTGATTCGGCGCATCGGGGGCATGAAGTTGCCTGGTGGTTTTGAAATATCAACTTCTCAAGAAGAAAGGATAGATACTAAAGAAGAACCTTCAACAGAGGAAAAAACTCCTGTCAAACTGGATGAAACGATAGATATTCCGGGAACCATAAGTCTCGGACCTGAAGAAATGCAGACCATCAAAAGCATGCTTGATTCAGAAAGGGCCAGAGCTGCACATTGGGAGTATGAGTTTCTAAATTACTATCTTGTTCCAAACACTCAAAAAGTACTTAAATGGCTGACTGATTTACAACAACCCCCAACGTTAGCTCTCTATGATAGCATTTTTTCATTATCTATCCCAGTAGCGTCAGAAAGAAGAGCAATTCTAAGTGCGCTTGAGAATCATTATTTGATTGTACTTAGGCCCGGTGATTTAATTGAAGTGACGCCTAAAGGACATGAATACTTGTCTGTGAGGAAACTTGGTTATAAACTACCGACATAATCAATTCTTTTGCATTTTTTCTTGCTTAATAAATGAAAAATGTGTATCAGCAACATAAAATAGGCCACTCAAGGCATAAAAGTCTCGCCTAAATTCATTTCGAACAGAATTGGTTTTATAATCTAAGTGGTGAGAAACAGAAGCCCAAGCATCTTGAGCTATTGTCCTAACTTGGATTTCAAATGGCATAGAATTAGTTTCTTTACTCGCTTTTAATTTAACAATAAAATGTTTTCCCATATACCCAAAAACATCTTTTCTGCTGTTACTCACCTTGTCTTTTTTGCTAATAATTTCAAACGTCTGATTTATTACCTTTTCGACTCTATCTAAATCCGAGAGAAATAAACATACAACACGCAAGCCAACAAAATCTTTTATACCCTCAAATGGTTCCTCTATTTCCTTATTGAGTACTTTATTAAGACAAGAGTCAAAGCCTTTGATTCTTTCAATAATTGAGTGAACTTTAATCCCAGACTTACTAATTGCATTTTTTAAAGCGTACATACCCCTATCCCTAAGATGTTCAAATTCAGGCAATAGTTCAGAATATCTCTTAAAAAAGCTATCAAATTCAGTTGGTTTCATCAGTATCTACTTTCTTTTTTCCCGAAACCTCTATTGTGAGATGTTCGGCACCTTTAATAACGGCATTCAATTTGAAACTTGTGTTGCTTATTTTTCCGTCTTTAATCAAAAGTGTGAAGCTATCTACATCCCCAAATACCAAGACAGCATTTGGATTATATCTGACTACATTAACCTCTCCAAATATATTTCCTGTAGTGTTTATTCGCCCTGCATAATAATAACCATCATCACCGCCTAATACTTGACCGTTATTAAAGACCAACACGCCAGAGCCAAAGTCATAGTCTGATTTAAATTCTATGACCCATAATCCATTGAACATATCAATTCTCCTAAACAACGACTATTGACTTTCTATATAAATCCGTGACAGAACAACTCGCTTCTATATCATAACATTAATCTTACAGGAATCACAACAATCAAAGACCTAAAAATCAAAAAAAGCTGTCTTTCGTATTGTATTAAAAATGCTATAATTCTTTTGTTTTTTTGAGATATCGTAGGAGAACGCACTATGGCAGAAAACGAAGGTCAATCAGAGTCTGGTGAAAAGCAGCCGGAACGAAAATACAGCCAGGAGCAGTACGATATGCTTATACGCTGCTCAAAAAAGGAGGACATGACCGAGTGGAACAATTGGCGTAAGGAGCATCTGGACGAAGAAATTCTACTTGAAGACGCTAAGTTTAATAATGAGTATCTTAAAGAAGTGCTCCTAAACGGAGGAAGGTACGAAAGCCAACAAAGCGAAAATTTGATCAGACAAGGAGAAGTCT
>CAZJIR010000504.1:1396-2242 GCA_964546095.1 uncultured Pirellulales bacterium | reverse complement strand
CAAAGCGCATCACCAATTCAGGCCAGCCCGGATAACCAAAGAACTTCCCTAGTTCCGAAGTAAATTCATGGTCAGGCCAACCGGCGGCCACGAAGTGGGGAAGGTGCAATCCCACAAATAGGCCCACTATGATTGCCGCAAAGGTCAGAATGAAACCGATACCCGAAAACAAAAAGGCAAAGGGATGAAACGGTTCATAAATTACGGTGGTAGTTGGAATGTAAGGGTTGGATTTCATTGGATAATCCTCCGCCGAAGGGGATTGTACTTTTTCTGTTTGCTGGTCCTTAGTTATCACGGCTTTACGTTCGGGAGCAGGTGGCTGACCGGCAGCTAATTCCCCGCTATCATGCCAAATCACTAATGGTAAACCGTAGCGGTCCTTGAACTGACCAACAAGAATCATTATAACGTCGATGAGCTGTCCGATTCCAAAGAAACCCCATGTCAGGAACCAGAGAATACCTGTGCCGATTTTGCCAACATAAAATCGATGCAGGCCACAGATTCCAAAGAAACCTCCTGCCCAAAGCAGCAGCGCCCACATGCGTTTAAAAGACGAGACGCCGGCAGGTAGCTTTACCCTTGGAGCAGCCGGTGCAACAGGCACAGGCCTTGGGGTTCTGCCTACGAACACACTGGCCGGGATGACGGCAATCACAAAAAATATAAGAGATGGAAAGATTATCAGAAACAGAAATACAAGGAAGTCATCGCCTCGCAGATGCATATTGCCCATACATATCGCCGAAGCGACAATGGTGAGCACGCAGGCAATTAGTATTGCGGGTTTGATGATATAGCGATACCAGCCGTTGAATGTTCTGCGGAAAGTTCCAACGAGGC
>CAZJIR010000504.1:0-1386 GCA_964546095.1 uncultured Pirellulales bacterium | reverse complement strand
ACCACCAGCAACGCCGATTGCAAAATCGTCACCACGTAATTCCACCCCTGAAAGGATTAGGAAAAATAAACCGAATCCAAACGCAATGAAGGAGCCAATCAGCCAACCTGCGCGAATAGATGGCGGCACAATAGTGCCGGCTATACTACTATTGTGGGGCTTTTTCTGTTTGGTTTTGTGAGGTTGTACCTGGGCTTTATGCATATTTTGTGTAGAACTGCCAAACGAACTTATTGCCTGAACAACCAGCGAGGTACCTGCTAAAACAGCCGCTATTACAATTGGGATTGAGCCGAATATTTCGGCTGCTATGAGGCCAAGTAAACCGAGCCAAAGAGCTGTGCCAAGTGAAAGACGCTTCGAACGTTGTGGCGAGCTGATTCGCTGCCAGTCAACTAAAAGCATCGGCACAACCAGTGACAACCAGGTAGATTTGAAATGGTAAAAAGATCCTTTAACCGGCCCGAAGAATTTAAATGGAAAACGAATTCTCAGGCCGAAGGGATTGATTTCACCGGCAGAGCCGGGAAAGCCAATGAGTTGATATAACATTACTCCAAATAATGTAGCCAGCAATGACGCCAAACAGCAGGTTGCCAGTTTTCCTACCCATTTTGATTCCGGTTCCAGATTCACAAACCAGCGTCGCTGGGAAAACAGAATTGTTTTTGCGCATGCTCCAGTCATAAGGAATACGATTAACGCTGTTGGAATAACACCACCATCATTTTTCCCATGCAGAAAGCCGGCCCCCAGGGCCACAATTATCATAGTGACAAATGCAAGGGTGCGACGTTGTCCCGGATGGATTGGGTCGGTTACTCCAGGAATGCGCACCTTACTGCTCCCTAATAGTTTTTGAGCCTTATCGTCGACGATATCTGCGACTTTCCGGCCAAAAGCATCCACCCCGTGCATAAAAGTGTTTTGCTTGCCCTCACCTATAGCAGATGAAGCATTCACATCAGCCTTTGGTTGTTCCCCGCCGGGCTGTTCACCGATGTTTGCTTTTGCCGCAACTCGTTGGGCAACAACTGAAAGTTCGTCCGGTGAGAAATGAGATACACTGTTTCGGATATTCTCTGAACCGTAAAGCTCTTCAACCATTTCCTGAATGGTCTCGTAGCGGTCGGCAGGGTCTTTGGCTAAAGCTTTTTTGATGACGTGTGCAAATGGCTCTTCGATATTATCGAGTTCGGGCGTGCCGGTCATATGTTTCATCAGGATCTCAGCGGGGCTGGAGCCGACGAAGGGAACTTTTCCAGTCAACATTTCATACAGCAATATACCAAGCGCGTAGATATCTATGCTGCGGTCATAGTTGCCGGCGCCGATTTCCGGTGCCATATAGTGTACGGTACCGACGGTAATCGTATGGCCGCTGTG
>CAZJIR010000503.1:724-2246 GCA_964546095.1 uncultured Pirellulales bacterium | reverse complement strand
ATTATCCTTACACCGTTCTTAGCGCCGCTTGAACTGATTTAGTAAGGCTCTCTACGATATCAGCTTCAAAGCTATCAACGGTTTCGTGGGTCAGCGTACCATCTTCATCTCTGAAGTGTAGTGAAAGTGTAACACTTTTTTGTCCAGACTCTACGCCTTTGCCGTGATATATGCCGACAAATTGAGTATCTTCAAGTTCAGCAGGAGCTTTGTTTTTAACTGCCTTAATAATATCATCCCAGCGGATATTCTCATCTACGATAATTGAAAGGTCGCGTTGTACTGCCGGGAATCTTGGTAACGGCTTGACTTTTATGGTGCTACTTTGTAAAGCCATAAGCTGTTCGAATTCCAACTCTGCAGCACAAGGTGAAATGTTTTTAAAATCGAACTTATCTTTTACCATCTGCGAAACAATCCCCGCCGTGCCGATTTTTTGTGAGTTTACGATGACTTGGGCGCCGGTTTGGGCCCAGAAAATCTCCGCAGGTTCGAAAATTATTTGTGCATTTCTATCAATATTTTTTATCAGTCCCTCTATTGCGCCGCGCATATCCCGAAAATCACTGTCACAAACAAGGGCAAGTTTAGTCTTTTGAATCGGCAGTCCATCACCTTGTTTATGGTTCGGCACAAAAGTGTTCGCAATCTCAAAAATCCTGCACGGTGAATTCTTGGCATTAAGATTTGTTTTCAGAACCGCCAGTAAAGAGCCGATAAGGGTCCGGCGAAGCAAGTTAGCACTTTTTCTGGATGCATCTTTTACAGCCAAAGATTCCTCGGAATCATTGTTTGTGAAAAGTTCAGCAATAGAATTATCAATAAAACCTACATTTATCGTTTCATAAAAGCCACAACCGTTAAGATATGTTCCGAGCGATTCGACCAGCTTTTGTCGAGCATCGACCGGTACTACTTCGATTTTAATTTTACGTTCGGTCGATACTTTATTGTAGCCATAGACTCGTGCGACTTCTTCAATTAAATCAACCTCACGATAAACATCACTGCGCCAGGAGGGCACTGAGCAAATGATTAAATCGTCTTCGGATTTCGGGGCAAAACTCAAAGCCGAAAGGATTCTCATTGCTTCTTCACGAGGCACCTCAATGCCAAGCAACATGTTTAAGCGTGAAACCCGCGTTTTTACCTCTTTCAAAGCCGGTTTTTTGGGATATACATCAACGACGCCCTTAGCTACTTTACCACCAGCGACCTGGGTAATGAGTTGTGCAGTGCGTTTTGAGGCCCAATCCACCATCTCAATATCCACAATACGCTCGAACCTAAAGGCGGCTTCTGAAGGTAAAGCAAGCCTGCGGGAGGTTGTGCGGATACTAACAGGGTCAAAGTAAGCATCTTCCAGCAGAATTCTTGTGGTTGTTACACTGACTTCTGAGTCAAGTCCGCCCATGACGCCTGCTATGGCCACCGGCCCTTTTGTGTCGGCGATGACCAACATATCGGTATTAAGGTCACATTGTGTGCCGTCAATGCTGGTTAGATGTTCACCGGAAATGGC
>CAZJIR010000503.1:0-714 GCA_964546095.1 uncultured Pirellulales bacterium | reverse complement strand
TTTCTGACTATTATTTTGCCATCAGTAATCTTGGTGTAATCAAAGGCGTGCGGCGGCTGACCGGTCTCCATCATTGCGTAGTTGGTTGCGTCAACCACATTGTTGACGCTTCGCAGCCCAATGGCTTCGAGTCTTTTCCTGAGCCATTCCGGCGATGGTGCTACTTTGACATTCTCGATAATCCGCGCGGTATATCGGCCACACAAATCCGGCTCAATAATTTCAACATCGGCGAATTCCGTAACATTTTTGTCCGACTCGTCCAGTTCAACCGCAGGCAGCTTTAGTTCTTTGCCAGTTGCGGCAGATAGCTCACGGGCAATACCGATATAACCCAGGCAATCGCCTCGGTTGCTGGTTATTTCAATATCGATTATGACATCATCATCGAGATGCTCTGTGCCCTCGCAGGGAAATCCCACATTACTGAGGATTTTTGCGATTTGGTCGGCAGAAAGCCCTGTATCGATATAATCACTTAACCAATTCAGCGAGATTTTCATAACCAAAGTACCGTTGAAAAAACCTTAAATTTGGCAATAACGTAACTTCAGCAAGCACCGCTGTCAATCTTTTTAAGTTCTTCTTCTGACTTTTACCTTTAATCGTAGCTGCAGAAGCTTATAATATCTACCCAAAGAATCTTTTTGTGAATGGCCGCATAAAAGAATATCTAATATGAAAAGAAACTGCTTTTTCGCCTTGAATATTTGC
>CAZJIR010000502.1:0-2260 GCA_964546095.1 uncultured Pirellulales bacterium | reverse complement strand
GCTCACCGAAGTGAATATTCACGGTAGCGGAGTTGTCGAGCATCTTAATACCGTTAAAATTGGTTGCTCCGGCGATACGGTCGATTTCATTACGCATTTCGGCGAACTCGTTCTGCATGATTGTTCTCTGGGCAGAAGAGTACGAACCCGTGGATGCCTGTTCGGCCAACTGTTGCATACGAATCAGAGCATCGTCGATTGTCGCCATAGCGCCTTCCATTGTCTGCAACATGCTGATGCCGTCCTGAGCATTACGGCCACCCTGCTGGATAACAGCAATATCGGCTCGCATCAATTCGCGGACGGCCAAGCCGGCTGCATCGTCCTTTGCACCGTTAATGCGCAATCCTGACGACAGCCTTTCAACCGATGTGGCCAGAGCATTATAGCTCACACTCAGCTGTCGGGCGGCGTTTTCAGCCATAAGGTTGTTCTTAATTGCTAACATATTTCTTACTCCTTAATAAAGTACTGAACGAATTTTTGTGGCCCTGTTAAAAGCCCCCAAATACTAATTTAAACATGCAACAAGCACGTTATAAAATCTAATTCTTATGGCCAATATCGACCAACGAAAATAGGACTTGAAGAATTTCTTGCGTGGGGGTATCTGCAAAATCATTGGACCGGTAATCCATGTCAAACGGGATTGATATTGCAGAAATGCGACTAAAAAAAGAAGAGAAATAAGAAAATCACATAAAGTTATCGGATGATATATATGATTATAGACAATGCTTCCTACAGTTATTCTTTTATGTTTGTATCTCAAATTTTATTAAGATATGCGAATAGTTTTTGTGGCGATAATCTTATGGAAAAGCACAAGTCGAAGGAACACCAGAAACGTTGTTTCGTAATCCGATTTTTTGCTATTGAGTAGTATTCGTTATTGTTCTTAGGCAGTTCTTTAATTGAATTAGACTTTGACGGTGAAGAATGAAGGGATATAATGTTGTTCGTAGCAAGGCTAAAAGTGCTTTACGGTCATAGATGGGAGATTCTTATTGTTATCGGACAATAATAGAAAGAACGAGAATAAAGCACAAGACAGGGAAACTGATGAATGTGGCAAGGAAGTGCTATCAAGAGGTTCTACATTCAAATTGACCGTTGAACAGGCATTGGACCTTGCATTTTCTGACTATGAATCTGGACGTTTGTTAAGGGCTGAGCAACTCTGTCGGATAGTTCTCCAGAGAGTACCCAACCAGATTAATGCGATGCAGTTGCTTGGAGTTCTTCTTAACAGCAAAGGTCAGTACACCGAAGCGGAACAGCTTCTCCAGGAGGCCATAAAGCAAGCACCAGGGCACGCGCATCTCCATAACAGCTTAGGAATGACGCTGTATCGCCTTGAAAAACTTGAAGAGGCCATCTCAGAGTTTAATAAGGCGCTTGAAATTCGGCCGGATTTCGCAAAAGCTCACAATAACCTTGGTGTTGCACTGATGAAACTGGGCCGTATGGATAAGGCAATAGCCGCCTACAGAGAGGCAATCCGCATACAGTGTGATTTCAAGGAGGCTTACAACAATCTGGGGCTGGTACTGAAGAAGACCGGAAAGCTGGAGAATGCAGTGGCATCATATGAGAAAGCGGTTAGACTTGATCCTGAATATGCCGAGGCCTTTAGTAATCTCGGTATGGCGCTGGTTACTCAAGGAAGACTAAAAGAGGCGGCTAAGAAACTGCAAAAGGCGGTGAGCTTGGTTCCGAATTCGGCTGAATTCCACGATAATTTAGGAGTTCTCTACAACCTTCAAGGATGTTCTAAAGAGGCTGTTGCCGCGAGCGAAAAGGCCATAGCTTTGCGCCCGGACTATGTGGAAGCCTACAATAATCTTGGCACGGCTTTAATGGAACTTGGACGAGTCTCTAAGGCAGGTGCTGCTTTTAAAAAAGCGATTGTAATTGATTCTGAATGTGCAGAGGCCCATCACAATCGGGCTCTTGTCCTACTACTAAACGGTCAATTCGAGGAGGGGTGGGAAGAGTATGAGTGGCGATGGCGGCATGAGGGCTTTTCCACACCTCTTAGGCCATTTTCTCAGGAGTGGTGGAATGGCTCTATAGAAGGTGTGGTAAAACTACTCGTATGGGCTGAACAGGGTATCGGTGACGAAGTGCAGTTTTCAGGACTCATCCGGCATGTTATGTCAAGGGGTATCCAAGTGGTTGTTGAGTGCGATCAGCGTTTAGTGCAGCTCCTTCAAAGAAGCTTTCCTGGGATTATTGTTGTTGCAAGAACTAATCCTCC
>CAZJIR010000501.1:0-2262 GCA_964546095.1 uncultured Pirellulales bacterium | reverse complement strand
TAATTATGACAAATCTAACTAAATCAGTTAGTTGGGTATCGGCGGGATTTGTAAGGGAAGCTGGCAAACCCCGACCTGTAATAGTCACCATGAAACCACCAAACTTGCTTGGCTTTAGAGCTAAGGGATGCAGAGGAACATACTGGTTAACAACTGATGCTTGTTACACATTGGCAGTTGAGGCAGAAGTAAGGGACAAAAAACGAAAATGTCGACAATTGAAGAAGTCAAAAAAGAATTAACTCCGAAGTATCGGGGAATATACGAAAAGGCAATAACACAGCGAAGCCCAAAATCGGCAATTCAAACTCATTGTCTTAGATGTACCGGCTGCGAAACAAAGGCAATAAGAGACTGTCAGGATGAAAGCTGTGAGTTCCATAAATATCGTCCTTATCAGGAAAATCCGTACAAGTTTCATAGACCCACTAATACGTCAAATTTGAGCCGTTGCCGAACGGGCAAAATAGCTAAAAGTCGGAAGAATGCCCCTACATCCATATCAAAGGTCATTGATGTAGAAAAACCCACCAGCGGACGTTTGAGGATTAAAGTCGAAGTCTTGCCGGAAAAGTAAAAATGAAGCCGAAATTTACAAAAACAAAAGGAATATTGAGCATTTTGGGCGCACTACTTCTTTACGCATCTGGGCTGGCAACGGGCTTGTTAGGTAATGCCCGGCCCAAAGAAAGCCCGGTCTTAGAACAGTACAAATTTATGAGAGTAACGGCTTATTGTCCCTGTGAGAAGTGCTGCGGGCGATGGGCTGATGGTTTTACAGCCAGCGGATACAAAATACAAAAGGACGATAGATTTGTGGCTGCGCCTAAAGATATACCATTCGGGACGAAACTTATAGTTCCCGGTTATAACAATAATCAGCCAGTCGAGGTCCGGGATAGAGGAGGGTCAATTACAAATCAGAGACTTGACGTTTTTTTTGATTCCCACCAAGAGGCGTTAGAGTGGGGTGTAAAGATACTGCGAATCGAAATTGTAAAGGGGTAATAAAATGAAAGCTGCATATATCAATAAAAAGTTCAGAGCGGAAAGTCAAAATATCATCAAGCAAGCAGAAATAATCATTAATGAGTTTATAGCGGATGAATATGACCTAACAGTTCGTCAACTATACTATCAATTTATAGCACGTGATTTATTCCCAGAAAATCGCAGATGGCAATGGACAGGGAGAAGGTGGGTGCGTGATTCCAATGGAACAAAAAACGCAGACCCGAATTATGAGTGGCTCGGGGGAATTATCCGCGATGCTCGGATGGCTGGTTTGATTAATTGGTTAGCTATTGTTGACCGAACGCGGAGTGTTGAGCGTAATTCTCATTGGGACGGGCCAGAGGATATTCTTCAAAGTTGCGCGGAGGGCTTTCGTATAGATACGCGTGCGGACCAAGATAAGCATATTGAGGTATGGATTGAAAAGGATGCTTTGGTTGGAGTTACAGAACGTATCTGTAAAGAATTAGATATAAATTACTTATCCTGTCGGGGGTATTTAAGTCTAAGTGTAATGTGGCGGGCAGCCCAACGATTTATCAAGAAAGAGAGAGGGGGGAAAAACGTAATAGTTTTGCATTTGGGCGACCATGATCCGAGCGGAATAGATATGTCAAGAGATATACAAGACCGCTTGAGACTTTTCGGAAGCAAAGCAGAAGTCGTAAGAATAGCACTTAATTTTGAGCAAATCGAGGAGCTTAATCCACCCCCAAGCCCGGCCAAAACAACGGATAGTCGATACGGCCCCTATATAGATGAATTTGGGGAAGATACATGGGAGCTTGATGCTTTAGACCCGCGAGAGATTACAACTTTAATCCGGGAAGGGGTGGAAAAATATACAGACCAAGAAAGGCTGAATGCGAAAATTAATGAGCAAATTGCTTACATAAATAAACTTCAATCAGTGGCTAACAACTGGGAGGGAATTTCGGAGTATTTAGAAGATTATGATTAGCACTCTATTTGACATGAAAAGCAAGCTACAGGCAGAGTTCGAGGAATTCGACAAAGCAAACCCGGACGTTTGGGCGGAGTTTAAGGCAATAGCTTTTAGACTAATCGAGAAGGGCGTTAAGCATTATGGGGCCAAGGCCATATTTGAAGTTATTCGCTACAAAAAGACCGTAGAAACGACCGGGAGCGAGTTCAAACTAAATAACGACTTTACCGCTTACTATGCCCGAAAGTTTATCAATCTGTATCCACAATATGCAGATTTTTTTGAGACCAGAAAGGTGAAAA
>CAZJIR010000500.1:0-2266 GCA_964546095.1 uncultured Pirellulales bacterium | reverse complement strand
CGATTTCATCTCGAAGCGACCCTACCGCCCCGCTGCTTATAATCGTATGGACACCGAGCTTTTTCAAAGCGAAAATATTAGCGGCAAACGGCACCTCGCTCGGTGAAAACTTATGTCCCTTACCATGCCGGCTTAAAAATGCAACTCGCTTTTTCCCTACCTGCCCCACCATCACAGCCGTACTTGGCTTGCCAAACGGCGTATCAACATCGTGAAATTCCGCATCAACTATATGTTCCGCCAACGCGTCACCTAACCCCGTGCCTCCTATGATACCGACCAATTCTTCTGCCATAGCCTATTATCTCCTTTTACTCTAACCGCCCACCATATTAATGCTTTTTACCTCAATCTACAATATTTTCATAGCATCCGCAGTATTTCGTAATAGATAAAAGTAAATAATCCCCAAAAAAGCTTTCCTAATACTCATCGATAAAACACCCGCCGACTTTAGGCTTGTGCTTTTATAAAAAGTGCTGTCAAATAAAAGCTGCGAATAAAGAAACAATATATGCGAAAGCCCAGGTATAGTCTAATATTATGTCTGTCAGCACTTTTACTTCTGCTACTTTGCTTGTTCCCTCTTTTCCTAAAGGCAAATGTATACGAGTGGGTTTTCATTTACTACATGTCTTACGATAATGACCTTAGTCCCTTCGGCCGGACCATATTGAATGACTTAAAAAAAGGAGTTGTAAACGCAAAGATTGCCGTCGTAGTCCAAGCGGATTTCATAGAGAACAAAGGTATGAAACGTATAGATATATACTACTCAAATGGAAAATCACAAAGACAGGAAATTACCTTAAAAAGCGAGGACAGCGCAGACCCTGCCAAATTAAGAAAATATTTAAAATGGGTACGCAAAAACTGGAAGGCAAACAATTACTGTATTATTTTCCTGAATCATGGCGGGACATTAAACCGCATGTGTCTCGACCAAAAACCTTTTAAAAACCAAAACGAAAATAAACAATTCGCCTCTGGAAAATGGCTTAACGCCAACGAGGTGGGCAAAATCCTCCAGGACTTCAACCAGAAAACCGATAGCAAAGTAAGGTTACTTTTCCTGCAACAGTGTGGACGTGCGACAATCCAAAATCTTTACAATTTCACCGATTCTGCCCCATATATTATGGCATCCCCCCTAAAAGTAGATGCACCTAATACCTATTACACCAAAACACTAACATCCGTTGCTAATAATCCAAATATCGCCGGCCAAACCCTTGCCAAAACCATTATGCAGGAAGATGAACACTACACCTTGTACACTCTTATTAGCAATAATGAGCTAAAAAAGCTCTCTGAAAGGCTAAAACCCGTTTTAAATTCTTTCAATCAGAGTCCAAAGCTCAATCAACCCGAGTCTTGTTCTCCCATATTCGAATTTGAAAGTGAAAAGTTTTACGATTTGAAATCCTTCTTTCAAACCCTCAACTCAGCCAACAATAACATCGCTGGCGAAGAACTCCATAGATTTTTTAATTGGTGCGATGACCAGCTTATCGTAAACAAGGAACATAGAAATCTCGAATCTCCCGCTGAATCTCCTTACTCCGGCCTGTCAATTTATATACCATCGAGTCAGAATGACATTGGACTCTATGAATCTTTACCACTATATCAACAAACCAATCTCGAACATACAATGAAGCTTCTGTTCGAGTAATTCTCAAATTTCTCTTGCCTTCGACAAAACTACCTGTTTTTCCATCATCTATGCAGGTTTTCGGTTGTGCTAAAACTAAAAATACGATAGATTTTAGGCGTACCAAAGTAGCTTTCACAACTTACCTTGAAAGGAACTAACTAATGTTAAAGATAGGAATGATTGGAGCTGGTTTTGTAGCCGGATTCCACGAAAGAGCTTTGTGTTCAGTCCGTGGTATTGAATTCACTGGCGTTTGTGCGCCTCAGGGTGCAGAGGCCCTTGCAAAGTGTGCACAGCAGGACGGCTTAGGCGATACTAAAGTCTTCAAAAACGTTGAGCAACTCTGCGCTGCTGTTGACGTAGTTTGCATCTTTGCCCCCAACTTCGCCCACCTCGAAATAATGCACAACATAGCCAAGGCAGTCGAAGGCGGCACCGAAATTAAGGGAATCATTTGCGAAAAACCTCTGGCCCGAAACCTTCAGGAAGCTGATGAAATGACAAGATTGGCCAAGACACTCGGCGTACCTACCGCTTATTTTGAAAATCAGCTTCACATGCCCTCTATAGTCGAGGCCCGACGTCAGCTTGCCGCAGTAGAAAAAAGAA
>CAZJIR010000499.1:0-2269 GCA_964546095.1 uncultured Pirellulales bacterium | reverse complement strand
CTTCATCAGAATACTCTAACCCCTTTACTATCTCCTTAACATCTTTAGATAGTGCTTCAATTCCAGAAGGAGTGTCAGATCCAGCAACGGGTTCTTTTCCGCAAGCCGTAGAAAAAGCCATAGTTATAGCTATGATGGAAATTACAATCATTGGTTTTCTATATGCATTTACCGACTTAATTCTCTGAAATGAGTTGGAAATACTCATGACAACACCTCCGACTTCGTTCACTTAACCAGCTATACTTAGCATATTTACAATGACTAAAAGCATACGGCTTTATCATTTTAACCTTTTAGATTGATTCGCACAAGGCATTCTACAATCATTTTTGCGGATTTCTGGATTGAGTGTTTTTTCTAAATGTTTGACATATTTGCCGTACCCTCATATCATATTAAATCAATTTGCCTGAACTTTAATGTTTTAGACGAGGTATATACCTCGTCTTTGTTTGTATTAATTGAAAGGTTCTTTTTTTATGGCAAAACGTAAAGTAACTTTGGAAAAAAAGCCATTCGTATTGGTTATACGCGATGGATGGGGATTCAATCCAAATCCGGATGAAGACCCATATAATGCCACCAAGCAGGCAAATACACCGGTAGATGATATGCTGATGGCTGAATACCCACATTGCCTTATTCACACCAGTGGTGAAGATGTAGGCCTGCCCAACGGAACGATGGGCAACAGCGAAGTGGGACATCAAAATATAGGCGCAGGCAGAATCGTACCCCAGGAATCCGTCAGACTAAGCAGGGCTATTCGTGATGGCTCTTTCTTTGAGAATAAGGAATTTCTAAATTTAATTAAGTTTGTAAAAACCAACAATGGCAGAATGCACGTGATGGGCCTGTGCAGTAACATCGGAGTGCACTCGCTGTTAAACCATCTCTACGGGTTGCTTGAATTAGCAAAAAGAAATGATGTAAAGGATGTCTTCATCCACGCCTTTACCGACGGACGCGACTCACCGCCAGACAGCGGAGCAGGATACATAGCCGACATTGAAAAAAAGGCACAGGAAATAGGTGTAGGTAAAATCGCAACCGTCATGGGAAGATTTTACGCGATGGATCGTGACAGCCGATGGGAC
Organism: uncultured Pirellulales bacterium; assembly: GCA_964546095.1. GTDB lineage: Bacteria > Planctomycetota > Phycisphaerae > Sedimentisphaerales > Anaerobacaceae > NIOZ-UU13. Next base: position 1,169 of record CAZJIR010000499.1, on the reverse strand, counting down.
CGTGTACAACAGGCCTATGAATGTATGCGGATTGGTAAAGGTAATAAAGCAAAAAACGCGGCTGAAGCGGTTGCCGCAAGTTATAAAAAGGAAGTAACCGATGAATTCATAGAACCGACATGCATAGTAAATGAAGACAACGAACCTTTAGCTACTGTCAACGATGGCGATGGTGTAATATTCTTCAATTTCCGCGGTGACAGACCTCGAGAAATCACACGAGCATTCGTTGAGACTAACTTCAAAGAATTCCCAAGAACGGCAAAGCCGAACTCATATTACGTCTGTATGACCGAATATGATGCAACAATACCTGCACCGGTGGCATTTCTAAAACCTCCAAAAATGAAAAATATTTTGGCGGCATACTGGAGTTCTCTGGGTCTGAAACAATTTCGATGCGCCGAGACGGAAAAATACGCTCATGTCACTTTCTTCTTCAACGATTATACCGAAAAACCATTCACGGGCGAAGACAGGCAGATTATACCTTCGCCAAAAGTGCGAACTTACGACTTAAAACCTGAGATGAGTGCATTCGAGGTTACAGACGTTGTCCTGGAAAGGCTTGATTCGAACAAATACGACGTAGTAGTGATTAACTTCGCAAATCCGGACATGGTAGGCCACACCGGCGTATTATCAGCGGCAATAAAAGCCGCCGAGGCGGTCGATGGATGTGTAGGCAGGATACTGGACAAGGTCAAAAATCTTGGCGGAGCGGCTATAATTACCGCCGACCATGGAAATTTTGAAAAAATGATAGATGGAAGCCCGGACCATCCTCACACCGCTCATACTATTGGTGATGTACCATTGATTGTATTCGACGAACACTTCAAGAACAACAAACTCCGCAAAGATGGCAGGTTGGCCGACATAGGACCTACCCTGCTGGAAATGATGAAATTGCCGAAACCCGAAGAGATGACCGGTAAAAGTCTGCTCGAAAGCTAACACTATAAAACATTAGCTAAAAATTCGCTTAGTAAGGAGAGCCTTATGCCAGAAGTATTTCCTGACCCTATAAGAAACTTACCTGAAGCGGATATCCCGCTAAGTGGGCTAAAGGCTTACCTTTCGCAATCAGATAATCACCAAATCCTCTTTATGAAATTTGATGAGGATGCTGAAGTATTGGAGCATTCCCACGAAGACCAATGGGGTGT
>CAZJIR010000498.1:0-2280 GCA_964546095.1 uncultured Pirellulales bacterium | reverse complement strand
GCCGGGTCGAGGAGTTTCTATGCAAAGAAAGAAATTAAAAGCCCTGAGGATTTGAAGGGTATGAAAATCAGAGTTATGAACAGCGTGATGTCTATGAAGATGGTCGAAGCTATGGGTGGATCGCCGACACCAATTCCATGGGGCGAGCTTTATACTTCACTTGACCAGGGTGTTGTTGACGCGGCGGAAAATAACCCGCCATCATTTCGCACTTCCCGGCATTACGAGGTGTGTAACTACTATATACTCGATGAGCACACAAGGTTGCCCGACATACTGATAATCAGCAATAGGATGTGGGATACTTTTTCGCCTGAGTTTCAACAGATATTACAGGAATCGGTGGATGAGTCTGTCGAATACCAGCGTAAAATATGGGCCGAAGCTGAAGAAAGTGATATGAAAATAGTTAAGGAAGCCGGCGTTCAGATTAGCTATCCGGACAAAGAGCCCTTCAACGCCTCCGTCAGAAGTGTATGGAAAGAGTTCGAGGGCACCGACCTTGGTGAATTGATTAAACAAATTCAGGAGGTGCAATAACAGTGTTCAAATCGATAAAAAAAGTACTGGACCGCTCGCTTGAGCTGCTTGTGATAGTGGTCGTGGTCGTACTTGTAATGGACGTTACGTGGCAGGTTTTTACTCGCTTTATTCTGAAGAATCCAAGTACCTGGTCTGAAGAACTGGCGGTATTTATGCTCATCTGGGTTTCTCTTCTTGGGGCGGCAGTGGCACTAAACCGTGGTGCGCATCTGGGCATTGATTACTTCGTGGGCAAGCTCCCGCCCGGGAAAAGACTTTATACGGAAATCTTCGCTTTCTTGTGTATATCAATCTTTTCGTTGACTGTCATGGTCCTCGGTGGAATTGAGCTTGTTACCTGCACTTTGAAGTTTGAGCAGCTATCACCAGCTCTGGGGATTAAAGTCGGTTACGTATATCTTGCAGTACCAATCAGTGGTTTTTTCCTTGTACTTTATTCCGTTATCGGGATGGTTGAAAGGCTTGCACAATTGTTCAAAGGCGAGCCTGTTTTACAACAGCAGATTACCCACGTGGAGGAAGGGATTGATTAGTAACCAAAATACATGGTGTACACCGTGCCGAGCACAAAAATGTGAAAGGGTATCATAGTGGACCTGCCTATATTAGTGTTGGTTGTGAGTTTCGTTATACTACTTCTTTTAAACGTCCCGGTAGCGTTCTGTATGGGTATCTCAACAGTTCTGGCATTTTTGGTCATGGGAGACCTGCCTGCATTTGTGGCAGTAGCGCATAAGGTAGCCACGGGCATCGACAGCTTTGCGTTGTTAGCGATACCATTTTTCATCTTATCAGGCCTATTGATGGGGCACGGAGGCATTGCTCGCAGGCTGATTGATTTTGCCAATGTACTTGTTGGCCGGTTTCGCGGAGGACTGGCTTTTGTGAACGTGCTAACCTGTATGCTTTTCGGTGCCATATCAGGCTCAGCCACTGCGGCGGTCTCGGGAGTTGGTGGCTTTATGGTTCCGATTATGAATAAGATGGGCTACGACAGAGATTTTAATGCATCGGTGACCATAACTGCGGCAACAACGGGTCTTTTGATTCCACCGAGTAATGTAATGATTGTCTATTCACTGGCGACAGGCGGATTTGTTTCAATTGCAGCGATATTCATGGCGGGCTTCCTGCCGGGTTTTTTAATGGGTCTGTCACTGATTTTAGTCAGCGGAGTTATATCAGTTATTCATAATTACGGTAAAGGGGAAGCTGTTGCTATCAAAGAAGGAATACTACGGTTCTTCAGAGCTATACCGCCGCTGCTTATGGTTATTATTGTAATCGGTGGGATACTTATGGGATGGTTCACGCCCACAGAGGCTTCAGCAGTAGCGGTTCTTTACTCATTATTTCTTGCAGTTGTCGTCTATCGCGAAGTGAAAATCAAAGACCTTCCGAAAATACTGCTTCAGTGTGGGGTCACTACGTCCGTTGTTTTCCTTCTGATAGGAACGAGTATGGCAATGGCATGGGTTATGGCTTCGGAGAATGTTCCACAGAGTATAAGCGCTGCGTTATTGAGTACTACCAGTAATAAAATCCTTCTGCTACTAATGATTAATGCCATCCTGCTGGTAGTGGGAACATTTATGGATATGACGCCGGCTATTTTGATATTCACTCCTATTTTTTTGCCTATTGTTGAGAAACTTGGCCTGCATCCATTGCATTTCGGTATTATTATCATAATGAATTTGTGTATAGGACTTTGTACACCGCCGGTCGGGACGTGCC
>CAZJIR010000497.1:0-2298 GCA_964546095.1 uncultured Pirellulales bacterium | reverse complement strand
CAATGACTACGAACCTGACAGGATATTTGACGTGTGGATAGATGGCTGGGGCATCACTACAAACGGTGCCACGGTGGGTTATGCTGAGCCTGACTTTGCTGCCGGGGAGCATTTCGTTGAGACAACTGAAATACACAGCGGCGCTCAGTCGATGCCGTATTTCTATGATAATACCACTGCCAGGAACTCTGAAGCGACCTTAAATCTGACCTATCCAACCAACTGGACGGAGAAAGATGTCAACACGCTGACGATTTGGTTCATAGGCAATCCTGCAGGCTTTTTCGAAGAGCCTGCCGGCACATATACGGTAGTCGCTTCCGGTGCAGATGTTTGGGGCACGGCTGACGAGTTCCGCTATGCCTTCAGGCAACTGTCCGGTGACGGTGAGATTATCGCCAAGGTTGAAAGTGTAGGGAATACAGATGGCTGGGCCAAGGCGGGTGTGATGATTCGTGAGTCACTTGACCCAGGCTCCAGGCATGCGTTCTGTTGTATAACACCGGCTAACGGCAAGTCTTTCCAGAACCGGCCACTGACGAGCCAGGATTCATATAATTCCAGCACCTCTGGTGTTCAGGCACCTTACTGGGTTAGACTGGTACGGCAGGGCAATCAGTTCTCAGGTTATCATTCGGCTGACGGTGTTAATTGGGAACTACAGGCTGCAAGTGGCGAAACGGATAATCCGGCAAACATCGCTATGCCGACGAATGCCTATATAGGTTTGGCGGTAACCAGCCATAATGCTGATGAGATGTGCACGGCTGTGTTCTCCAATGTCCAGACAACCGGTTCGGTGACTCCAATGTCGTGGACGCATCAGGCCATCGGTGCTGAAATGGCCAGTAACAGTGCTGAAATGATGTATGTTGTTCTTAATAACAGCGCTGTGGTTTATAACGACAATCCTAACGCGGCGTTGACAATTGAGTGGACCGAATGGAATATCGACCTTCAGAAGTTTGCCGACCAGGGTATAAACCTTACCAGTGTCAGTACGATTGGTCTTGGTTTTGGTGACAGGAGCAATCCACAAATTGGTGGTTCGGGTTTAGTATTCTTCGATGATATCCGTTTATACCCTCCATCGGTACCATAAGCACATATTTTGATATAGTAGATTTGTATCAATTCGGGGCCTATACTAATTCGGTATAGGCCTCGATTGTTTTTGGAAGGGTAGGGGGGCTGCTACTCAAAATCCAGCGAGAAGCTATAAACTTGGTCTTCTATCTGGCTGACAATTTTACAACCGCTTTTATGAAGCACCGTTATCATTGGCTTGTTATCTGCCAGAACCTCAGCAGTGAAGCCGCCAATACCGTTGCGCTTGGCAATCGTTACGAGATACTTAAGCAAAAAAGTTCCAATGCCGCGGTTCTGCCATTTATCACGAACAATAAAGGCTACCTCGGCGAAATTGGTTTGTGGATTAAGATAGTAACGCCCGATGGCAATAATCTCTTCGCCGTGTGCTTCAGGTAAAGTCCCGACAATCGCCATATCGCTTCGGTAATCTGTGTATAAGAAGTTCAAGGCTTCCTTCTGGGGAATTCTTGTTATATTTGACATAAAACGATAGTGTATGGTCTGCTGTGAAAGCGAGTGGAAGAGGTCGCGCATACGCCTCTCGTCAGTCGGATGCATAGTACGGAAGTTTATTTGCATCCCATCTTCCAGTACCATCGATGTTTTCAATTCCTGTGGACTGATAAAAACTTTTCCCTTGACAGCCTCCAAATCAGAACTGAGATAGTTATCTTCGATAGCCTCTTTAAGTAATTCTGCACGAAATTTCGGATGGGCAATACTGATAAGTGCCAAAGCACGTTCCCGTAAACTTTTACCATAAAGGTAGGCAACACCATATTCGGTAACTACATAATACACCTCGCAGCATGTGGCAGAAACGCCGGCATGGCGACTAAGATGGGCGACTATCCTTGAGATAGTTCCATGGCCGCGGGTTGACTCCAAAGCAATAATCGATTTTCCTCCGGGCGCTCTGGCTGCCCCGTGAGTAAAGTCCATATGGCTGCCCAGACCTGAGAACCCGGCTTCGAGCGAACGGGCACAAACTTGTCCTGTTAAATCTATCTCTTGTGCAACACTAATGGCAACCATGTTGTGCATCTGGCTGATAAGATATGGGTCGCTAACGTACTCGGAGGGTCGAAAAGAGAAAACAGGATTGCCATCGATATAATCATAAAGCTGGCGCGTGCCGGCGCATAAACTCGCTACTATTTTACCGTTATCGATATTTTTTCTTGCTCCGGTTATCACTCCCGACTC
>CAZJIR010000496.1:0-2313 GCA_964546095.1 uncultured Pirellulales bacterium | reverse complement strand
AACCAAAAAAGCTTACCTCAAATCAAGCTGAAATGCAGGCACTTCTTGATGCTCTTGGGGCCGAAAAATAATGCGTAATGATGGAATTTATTCTTGATGGTTTAAGCCATAAGTAGTATATTACAAATCACCTTCAACAATCTTTAATACCCAGAGGAAAATATGTCCGAGGAAATAAAACTTCCAACAAAAGAAGATATGGCCCAATTACCCATTTGGGCCATAGTTGCCTTTGCGGCTCGCTGCGCACGTCGTGTACAACCTATCTTTACAACATGGCCAAAAGCGCTAAGAATGAGTATTGATGCTATTAACAATGCTATTTCAATAGCGGAAATGATAAGCGAATGGAAATACAAGAACCGTATCGAGAAAGTCACTGATGTCAATGTCGCCACCTATACCGCCGAGGCCTATGCCTATACCGCCATGGCCGCCGAGGCCGCCGAGATCCCCGCCCCCGAGGTCGGCGCCTATGCCGCTGCCGACGATGCCGCCTATGCCGCCGCCGAGGCCGCCAAGGCCACCATCGGTGTCGCCGAGTCTGCCGTCAACAACAACGCCCACTCCACTGCCCTTGTCGCCGCATATGCCACCGCCGAGGCCGCTAAAGCCGCACCTAAGCATCTTCAGACAACAATAAGAAAAGAAATCATTAGAGATTTCAAGTCATTATTGAAGAAATCCTTAAGACTTGAATATCAGAAAGATCCGTTACCACAACCATATACTAAAATCTTTGGCCCAATGTGGCCTGATGGTGAACCAGAGGGATGGCCCAAGTCTGAAGCAACCGAAACTGATTTAAAAACAGAGTTCTATGAGCAACCTCCACTTGAAATATATATTGACCCAGGCAACGCATCGAAGAAAACTATCAAAGCTGTATTTGAGGCTATAAATGATTGGCACATAGCAGCGGGAGGATTAGGTCTTGAGTTTATAAATGACGGCAACTTTACTTATGCAAGCGATAAAGTACTGGTATGACACCTTTACCATCCAAAATTAGGAATATAGTTCATAAGTATCTTGGCAAGGTACTTGGTGGACCAAAGTTTCTTGCTCGTAGTATAACCGCAGCAACACTCTCATTAGCTCAGGGCTTGCTTGTTATGTTTTATATGTATATGGGAGATACCATTAGTCGTATTAAGGAATCTCTCTTACAAAAAATAGAAGCTGATGCTAAAGCGGCTAATGCTGATGCTCAAAAGAAATTAGCTGAAGCTGCTATAGCTGCAAACGTCGCTAACCTGCCTAAAAGGAAAGATGTTATCGCCCGCCTTGAACGAGAAAAAAAAGAAGCAGAAGTAGCTAAAACAAAAGCCGAAGCAGAGGCACTTCTCAAAGATGCCGAAACACGACGCCTGCAGGCTTTAACAGAAGCAAAAACACGTTTTCTTGAAGCAGTCGCTAAACTACGTCAAGAAGGAGGGGATATTTACATAGATCCCGATAATCTGCTAAAAATCATCGGAGCAGGGCTGCCACCAGAAGATGACGAAGACGAATCAGACAATAATACTACTTAAGAAGGATTTTTTGAGTCAACAAGGCAATCCTGTAGACTAAAGGACTATTTAGATTCATTCTTTTACACAGTATCGTTTGTTGTAGTTTCAGAAGCAACTTCTTTTGTATCTTGTTTTCCCTCAGTAGGCGGTACTCCAACAATATGTATAGGTATAGACCTTCTACCAAGAAAAATTTCTGAAAGTGCTGCAAGATTCATTGTTTGCATAGTTTCAAAGTCACCGTATTTTTGTGGTGTATATGAACCTTTCTTGAGAATGACTTTATCGAAATGATAGCCCAATGATTTAGCCATCTTGCTAAGGAGTTCAATAAGAAGGTCGTTTTTCTTTGAGGCCCACGTCTCCATCTGAACTATGTACATATCCATCTTAGAATTTTCACTGCCAACCTCCGAACCTGGTTTTTGAGGATAGCTATATAGATGGTCTCTAAGCTCAGACCATGCCTCAATAACAGCTTTTTCTTTCTTCGTTCGACGCCAGAAGATAATTGCCATCAACTTGCTTTTGACAGAGAAAATGAGATCAATCATATTAAGTGCTTGTACATGTTCAGGAACGAGGGGGCGACCTCTTGTCGACATCAAAGTCATAAACAATCTCCTTTTTTCTTCGTTCCTTTGCTTGATAGATTCGATGATTTTTTGAACCTGTATCGCTAAAATAGGCCCAAGCACTATTGCGATTAGAGTAGCGATCGTTGTATTCATAAATTTTCCCTCTTAAAAAATATCTCTCTAAGCAACAATATAGCGAAATAGCTAAAGATTCAAGA
>CAZJIR010000495.1:0-2318 GCA_964546095.1 uncultured Pirellulales bacterium | reverse complement strand
ATATCAAACACGTCGCTCGCATTACAGATGGCGGCCATGAATGGCCACTGTGGCGGCGATACTTGAATGAATTAGTTCCGCTTTTATTTAAAGCAGACAAATAATATTTGAAGTTGAATCGTCTCAATAGCTGGATATGATGTTCCTGGTAGCAGTAAACAACCAAGACTGAGCTAAGATGAAGGAATTTTCTCCCAATCATTACGAACGTGCGTTCGAAAACTGGTTGATTGATAATCAAATTCAATACACTTTTATAGACGAACATGAACAGGCGGCCCTTGCGAATTGCAGGGTCAAGAGCTTCGATTTTTTAGTATATCCCACCAACGGGTGGAAAATAATCGCCGAGGTAAAGGGCAGAAAGTTCAAAGGCACAACCTTAGAGAAGCTGACGGGATTCGAATGCTGGGTGACGGCGGAGGATATAGATGGCCTGACGAAATGGCGGGAGATTTTAGGCTCGGATTATCAGGCTGTATTTATTTTTGCCTATAAAGTAGAGAACATCGATGTTGATTTTGATGGTATAGATGTCTTTGAATTCGGTGCGGATAGGTATATGTTCTTTACTGTTCAATTAGATGACTATCGTTCTTTTATGAAACGCCGGAGCCCGAAATGGCAAACCGTAACTCTCCCAGCCGATAAATTTCGACGATGTGCCATTCAGATTAATGATGTATTGCTTTGATGATTTTGGGATGGGCGCAGAGTTGTCTTGCTGATACAATTCCTTGTCCCGGAAGTAACGGGAATAGATTTTCAATATAATTATTGGAGGCAACTGTATATGGTCAGGAGTATTTTTAGTCTGGCTTTGGGGGCGGTTGTTTTAGCCGATTGTGTTGTGAATGTCCCCGAAAAGGGTTTCAACTCTTTCATATTGGTGTCCGTCTGGGATAAGTGTAGATAAAGAAGTATGCTGCTGAGTCGGCAGTTGGGCGCTTTGGGATGATGGAGAAAGATGCGAATTATTGCAGGCTCAAAACGAGGAATGAAACTACTTAGTCCAAAGACGCAGGTATCCCGGCCGATTACCGACAGAGTTAAGGAGTCACTTTTCAGCGTCCTTTATAAATATGATTTACCGAGCGGTGCGATAGTTGCGGATTTATTCTGTGGCGTCGGCTCGCTTGGGCTTGAGGCCTTGAGCAGGGGGGCTGAGTTTGTTACTTTTATCGAACAGGATATGAAGGTTATTTCGGTTCTAAATAAAAACATAGAAAGGGCATGTTTTGTCAAAGAATCAAAAGTTATAAGGGCCAATGCTTTTAAGTTAGGCGCTCCGATTAATAAAGTAGGGCGAAAATACGGCCTTGTTTTTGTCGACCCGCCTTACGCGGTTACAATGGATGTTCAGGGCGGTTCGCGTTTAGGTGGTTTGATGGATTTACTGGGAGAGCAGGTGGATTATGATGGGGTTGTAGTTGTCCGGACGGACAAAAAGGTTTCTTTATTAGAACAATATGGAGAATTTCGAGTAATAGAAAGACGTCGGTGGGGAACGATGGCTGTATCTATATTACAGAAGATGGACGAATGACAAATAAGCAGGCGGCGATAAGGGTAATTAAGCGATTACGGCGGAGCGGCTTTGAGGCGTTGCTGGCAGGGGGATGTGTGCGCGATATGCTTTTAGGCAGGCGTGCCAAAGACTTCGATGTTGCTACCGATGCTCAACCCAAAGAGGTAATAAAGTTGTTCAGACGTACGTTGAAGGTTGGAGCGAAATTCGGTGTGGTTATTATTTTGCTCGGAGACCGGCAGGTGGAAGTTGCTACGTTCAGAACCGAAACCGGCTATGTTGACGGCAGACATCCCGGTGCAGTCGAGTTTGTCAATGCGGCCGAGGATGCCGGCCGACGAGATTTTACTATCAACGGAATGTTTTATGATCCTATGCAAAAAGAAGTAATTGATTATGTGGATGGGCGGGCCGACCTTAAGGCAAAGATTGTGCGGACTATCGGCAAGCCCGCCGAGCGCTTCGGCGAGGATTATTTGCGAATGTTGCGCGCAGTGCGGTTTTCGACACAGCTTGATTATGAGATTGAGCCGTTGACGTGGTCGGCGATTTGTCATAACGCGGGAAATATAAAAAAAATAAGCGGCGAACGCATAGCAATTGAACTGGAGGGTATACTCGTTAGTCCAAATCGCTCTAAGGGAGCCAAATTACTGTTCGATAGTGGGTTGGGTAGGGAAATCTTTCCAGGATTGTCTTTGGAACAAAAAAGATTTACAATCAGAGTATTAGCTCAGCTGCGAAAGCAAGTTGATTTTGCTCTGGCACTGGCTTGCTTTTTTGTCGGGTG
>CAZJIR010000494.1:0-2318 GCA_964546095.1 uncultured Pirellulales bacterium | reverse complement strand
AGGCCTTAACTCAAATAGTTTTGACGGCAGAGGTAATTACTCAATGGGTTTAGCTGAACAGAGCGTTTTTCCGGAAATCAATCCGGCAAAAATAGAATTTCAGCAGGGAATGAACATAACTTTTGTAACGACGGCGAAAACTGATGAAGAAGCAAGAAAATTGCTTCAGCTTTTTGGTATGCCTTTTAAAGTTTGACGACAAGGCCGTAATAGTAGAGCCTGTAGAGAAGATATGAGAAATTGGAGCGTGTAGATGTCAACTAAAGCACTGGAAAACAAGGCAGAAAAGAAACAAAAGTTTCGGGTCAGGCAATATACACGTTGTCAGCTTTGCGGTAGATCCAAGGCAGTTTATCGCAAGTTTAAAATTTGCCGGATATGTTTTAGAACATTGGCGAACGAGGGGAAGATACCAGGGGTTAAAAAAGCCAGTTGGTAAATTGTGAATACAATCACGAAAGGGCTCCAAAACAAGAGGCATAAAATTATGAGTTTGAGTGATCCAATAGCTGATATGCTGACGAGAATTCGCAATGCTGTGCAGATAAACAGAGACCAGGTTAATGTTAAGGCATCAAATATTTGCGAGGGCATAGCGGCTGTTTTGAAGAAGGAAGGTTACATCGAGGATTTTGACAGAATCGACGATAGCAAACAGGGAATACTGAGGGTTACTTTAAAGTATGACCAGGAAGGCTGTTCCATTATTAACGAAATAACAAGAACAAGTAAACCCGGCTGCAGAGTTTATTCGTCTGTTGACAAGTTGCCACGCGTTTTAGCCGGTATGGGCATAGCGATTGTTTCAACAAGTAAAGGTGTAATGAGTGATAAAAGCTGCCGCGAGGCTAAAGTCGGCGGCGAGGTTCTTTGTACGGTTAACTAATGAGTCGAATTGGAAAAAAACCTATTGAAATTCCTAAAGGTGTGAAGCTTGAGCAGAAAGGCCGGTCTATTAAGGTATCAGGCCCACTTGGCGAACTACAGATGGACTGCCATCCGAGGATAAAGGTAATAATTAACGATACTGAAGGGAAAATATTAGTTGAAAATAAACGCCCTCAGGACCGCCAGAACAAGCAGTTGCACGGCACGATGCGTGCTTTGATTGCCAATATGATTATCGGTGTCAGCAAAGGTTTTGAAAAGAAAATAGAAATATATGGCACAGGTTATAATGTCAAAGAGCAAGGTGAAAAGCTTGTCTTTCAAGTTGGTTTTTGCCATCCGGTAGGGCGAGTAATACCAAAGGGTATCAAAGTAGCTATTGATGTTGGTGCTACCAGGGGCAATGAGGTTCCTGCAAAGTTCACACTTTCCGGAATAGACAAATGTCTGCTGGGGCAGTTTGCTGCAGATATCCGTAAAATAAAACCGCCGGAGCCTTATAAAGGAAAGGGCATCCGTTATGCTGACGAACAGGTTCGACGTAAGGTAGGCAAAGCATTTGCTTCGGGAGCGGCGTAGTTGGAATTTAGTTCTTATGAAAACTAAAGCGATAAAAAAAGCGGCACTAAGGCGTAAATATCATGTGCGGAAAAAGGTTTTTGGAATACCGGACAGACCTCGGCTGTCGGTATTTCGCTCCAACAGACATATTTATGCCCAGATTATCGATGATGTTGCAGGAGCGACACTTGCCTCAGCGAGTACAAGAACGAAAGGGCTTCGGGACCAGGTGAACAATGCAGGCAATAATAAAGCTGCTGAAATAGTAGGTGAAGCAGTTGCGAAACAGGCGCTTGGTGTCGGGATTAAGTGCGTCCGCTTTGATAGAAATCGCTATAAATTTCATGGTAGAGTCAGAGCTCTTGCCGAAGCGGCAAGAAAAGCCGGACTCGTATTTTAAAGCAATAATCAATAAATATTTTGGAGAAAAAATTGGCAGTAGAATCTGTTAGACTTTCAGACCAGGAAGAAAAACCGTTGGAAGATACGGTTGTAAAGGTATTTCGCTGTGCCAAGGTGGTCAAGGGCGGCCGGCGGTTCAGCTTCGCCGCATTGGTAATTGTTGGTGACCGGGCGGGCACGGTTGGTGTCGGTTATGGCAAGGCTAATGAAGTCCCGCAGGCGGTCGAAAAAGGTATAAAGGACGCCAAGAAATCTTTGCACAAGATAGCTCTGGTCGAGCGAACTATCCCGCACTCGATAAACGGCAAATACAGAGCTACAAAGATAGCGCTGGTTCCAGCTAGCCCGGGTACAGGAGTTATCGCCGGTTCCAGTGCTCGAGCGGTACTCGAATATGCCGGCGTACAGGATGTTCTTACGAAAGTTTATGGAAGCACTTCTGCTAAAAATGTGGTCAAAGCTACGCT
>CAZJIR010000493.1:0-2326 GCA_964546095.1 uncultured Pirellulales bacterium | reverse complement strand
ATTTCACAGATAAGGTCTTAATCGACATGCCTAAAAGTTTTTCAATTATAATCTTCGGCCCGTTTGTAATATGCGCTCCAATTCTATAAAGGCTGATTATATCGTCGACAGCACTTGTAATATCACCGTTTTGAGCCTGTCGCATTGCTCGAGTCTGTAGAGCTCTTGCTAAATTCCTCAAACTTGATAAGTATGGCATTTGGGCACTTTGCAATGTCCGGCCGGTATTATTGAACCAGCAATATTTTTTCCGGCTTCCAAGCCGAAGTTGCTCAAGCGCTTCGTCGTTATCCTGAATCCATTGTCGTAACAATGCTTGTTCATCCGTAGAAAGCTCATCCGGCCAGGTCCATGGGCCTTGCCTTAACTCATTCGGCATTTCTACGAAAAGCTCTATAGCTCTTAGGTAATAGGGTGCCGCATTATCACTTTCAGGACGGCCAGCTATTCCCATCTCATTAAGCCTGGGGACATAATCACTCGTGGGAGTGGCGGATTCTTCGTCTTCAGCAATTTCAAGTTGCGCAGAGGCCGGTAGAAGACCCGAAATCCTTTCATTTACCTGAGCAAAAGCCGGTACGCCGCTGAAAGATATGAGTATAAATAAAACCGTTATTGAAATATGTAGACGCCGCATGATATATCCTCCGAAATAGGATGAAAACTACTCAAGAACAATTGATATTTTACCTAAACTACCCAATACAAATAAACAACTAAGCCTTAATAATTATACACCAAAATTCCGTTTTCTAACATTAAAAATAGAGAAAATCATCTTTTGACGACTCTTTTTTAGACCTCTTCGGTACAGGCCAACCCGATTCTTTCTGTAATATTGTCGAATTCATCCAGTGAGTAAAATTCAATAATTATCCTGCCTCTCTGCCCATTCTTTCTGGTTTCGATATTTACCTTTGTCGCGAGCTGGCTGCTAAGTACCCTTTCCAGGTCCAGGATGTGGGGCGGCTTCGAGCGAACGGTTGTTTTGGCCTGGCCTGTGCCGGTCAGATATCTTCGAACCATTCTTTCAACTTCACGAACGCTAAGCCTACCTGCCAATGCTCGATTCGCCAACTTACGTCTAAGTTCATCTGTCGGTAGGGCAAGTATCGCCCGTGCATGTCCCATAGTCAGCTGGCTATCTGATAACATTTCCTTAATTTCCGGTGGTAAGTCCAGTAATCTCAAATAGTTAGCAACAACCGAACGGTCTTCGCCAAGTCGTTCCGCAACCTGGGCCTGGGTCAAAGAGAATGTGCTTAGATAATCCTGATATGCCTTGGCACGCTCGATTGGATTTAAATCTACCCTGTGGATGTTCTCAACTAAAGCCAACTCGAGCAGTTGCTTGTCGCTTGCATCGCGAACCAGGGCTGGTATGGTCGTTAAAGAAGCTATTTGAGCGGCTCGTAACCTGCGTTCTCCAGCGATTAACTGATAACGCTTCCCGACAGGGCGGACAATAATAGGCTGTATGACACCGTTTGTCTTAATAGATTCCGCCAAATCTTCCAATTCCTGTTCGTTCCATGTATTTCTTGGCTGATATGGATTTGGCGATATATTATCAATATTTATCTCCCGCAAAGAATTTTGTAACTCTTTGTCAGGTGGGAAGTTAGAGTCTGTCGATGACGTGGATAATAATTCATTTGCCTCTCTTTCGGATATTATCGGACTTAACAAAGACTGAATACCCCTGCCGAGATGCTTTGGTTTTTCTTTATTGCTTGCCATATAAATGCTCCTTCAAAAAATCTGTGAATTCCTACTACCGATTAATTTCTCTCTTGCATTTACTTTTGTCCTAAATAATATTTCGGATTTTCTACTGTAATTTCTGCAATTTTGCTATCCAAAAAGTATATTTTTGACAATGTTTCACGTGAAACTATGGATTTTAGATAAATAAGAATAGCCAAAAGCCAAGCAAACAATAATTGAATCAACTAATCTCAGTGATATTCCATTCCTTTCTTACATATATCAGTCGAAATCCCATGACTTATAAAAAATATAATTCGTGCATCTTGAAATACGCAAGAACTCACACTCATAATCGCAAAAACACTAAAATATCAACCTGCGAGACCGGATGGCATTCTTTCAATCTTTTAGCTATTTACGGCATGATACTTAGTTCCTGATAAAACTAACCGGGCCAGGTTAGTCATATATCGTAACAATTGATACGGAAACGCATCGGTTAGAGATGCGCATGAAATTCATGTACTAAATATCTTCACTTGAAAAGTGCTCGTTTTTCCCAGGCTCTTTTTCAATAGAGCGTAGATGAACGTGATGTCTAATCAGTGATTGGGTA
>CAZJIR010000492.1:0-2340 GCA_964546095.1 uncultured Pirellulales bacterium | reverse complement strand
AAAATCGTCTGCGGGTTGAAAAAGCAAAACTTACAAGGTGCAGAAGAAACGTAATCATTCAGGAAAACCAGATCCGAACTCTCCAAAACGCCCTTGAAGCCAAGAAAGAGGAGGTCCTGTTAAGTAAAGTCCAGTTCGATCGCCTTGAATTGGAACTCAAGTCACGGGATGACCAGATAGCCAGGTTAAGGGCCTCACTCAACAGCGCAAAGACAAATAAAGAATATGCCGCGGTCCTTACTCAGCTTAACACAAATAAAGCCGACAATTCCAAGATAGAAACCCAGTCTCTGGAATTACTTAAAAATATTGAGGCCGACGAAACTGAGTGCAAAGAGATACAAGGGCAGATAGATGAGCAAAAGCAACAACTCGAGCAAATCCGAACCGAAGCCGAAACGCTGGCAGGCAAATATCAGATTGAGATAAAACAAATCCAGGCTGAATGGGACCAGGTCGCAAAAACCATACCGGAGAAACCGCTGGAGATATTCAAACGCGTTACCGAAACATACGATGGCCAGGCGGTGGCAATGATTGACCAGCAGGACGATAAAAAAGGCGCCTATAGCTGTGGCGGCTGCTTTATGGGTATCACCGCCGAGTCTGTTAATCTGCTTATGACCAAGGACGATATAATACGTTGCCCGAACTGCACGAGGATACTTGTCCTTAGCGATGTGCCGGAAAGTTGAAAACTACAATCCATAATCACAGCGCATCCTAAAAGTTTTGAATTCTTAATCTGGATTTCCAGTTAGTTGGCAACAAAGAGCAGGATTCTAATAATATTCCGGTTCAGCCGAATCCTTTGGAGGGAGAATAAAAATGGCTAAGCGATACAATCAAAAAAATTTAACACTCATAGAGGTTCTGGTTGTCGTCTTTTTGTGTTTATTTGTTCTGTCTATTGCTGTGCCTGCGGGCAATAAATCCCGTTCCGATGCCTTCCGCACAGTATGTGCCGATAATCTTTCCCACATAAGCAGGGCAATACTGATTTATTCCAATGACTACGACGACCACCTTCCTCGCGCCGGCGGCAGAACTGCTGTATGGTCTTCCCGAATACCAAATTGGTCCGCTACAAACCGATATGGAGCCTATGGTATAGACTATAGCGGTGAAGGCGGCACAGCAACTATCAGTTCAAGCTTGTATCTGTTAGTCAAATATGTCGAAGTAAAGCCCAAATCTTTTATCTGTCCGGGTGACAAAGGGACGACCGAATTCAATCTCGCTGATTATAGAATCGTGGACAAAGACCTTATCGAACTCTGGGACTTTGGGCCGGAACCCTATAAACATTGCAGCTACGCCTACCATATGCCTTATGGATTGTATGCTCTGACTATGTCAAGTGAACCCGGTATGGCGGTGTTGGCCGACAGGAATCCCTGGATAGACTCCCCCGCCGCAGAAGCCAAGGACAAGAAACTCTTCAATCCTGATGGTGGCAGAGAAGCAGTAAAGGCCGGCAATGCGCTTGCACACAAAAACGAAGGACAGAATGTACTTTTCCTGGATGGCCACGTAAGCTTTGAAGAAAGTCCATCCTGTGGTATCAATGATGATAATATTTATACATTCTGGGATGGCGGAGACGTACGAATTGGTGGCATGCCTATGCCAATAGCCAGTGAACCCCAGGACAGACGGGATTCACTACTGGTACACGACCCGCCACCACCAAAACAAACAATAGAAACTAAACTTCCCGAAGTTACAAATTCTATCAACTTGAAACAAACCTCAGTTTTAGCAACTCTTGATTGCCCTATGCCGGAACATCAGAATATCATCTGGTGCTCGACATTTCAAATGGCCTGGGACAAACTTAAAAATGACATGATTGGTGAGCCGGTCAAGGTCAGAGGTGCCGAGGAACTGGCGAATCGTCTAAATCAAAACGAGGCTTCAACCGGGGACATCGAGCAGGAATCGTTCTACGCCACAGCCGGCCTTGTAAGCGATGGTATCATTGAACAAATCAAAAAAGATATGAAAAAATGTTTTCCTTTTGAAACCGTATCTGCCTTTAACCATCTACCCGAATTACCACCCGAAACAATTGTGACCTATTCCTTTCTAAATGTGGATGTAGGATTCAAACATCCTTTCTATACTGAGGAAGATGCATTTACATTCAAAGACTCAAACCGCGTACGCTCAGATGTCAAGGCGTTTTGTGCTCACACAAGTTCACCGGACACAGACTTAAAACCGGTCCGCGAGCAGGTGGAAATTCTCTATTATAAACATGGTCAGCGACGTGAAACAGATGAGTTTGCAGTCGATTTGTGCAAATACACTCAACCTTACCAAGTGATTTTAGCGCTC
>CAZJIR010000491.1:0-2351 GCA_964546095.1 uncultured Pirellulales bacterium | reverse complement strand
CAAACTGACTTGTCATTATGGATCATAGCGAAATATGCGTCCGAGTTGAAGAAATTGTCAGGCAATGACCTTAACCGGATGATCTTTAGAGTATTTCTTGTTTATATCAGAAACTCTTTTTATCGTGCTTTCCGATTTACTTAAAGCTACAAACATCAATGAGCGCCAATAAACAGCCGTTGAGTGACTATTACTCAGACGTTCTTTAATTCGTGCAAAAGTTTTTGTAAATGCTTCGCGCCTAAAAATCTGGAAGACAGAAACAACTGAACTTTCAGATATTTGCTCCAATATATATGAAATATCAGAATAAAAAACATGTTTTTCGCTTGGCTTCTCAGGTTCAAAGCCATTATCCGGATCAAGAAATAACAACTGTTCTTCTTTACTCGACAATCCCGAAAAATATTTTCTTCTGTTTTTGTTTGTTATATACGAGTCATTATTATGCAAAATCACAGTATAATTAGAGTTCGTCCTTTCGGGTAAACTATTTATTAAAATGACTTTTCTTTCATTTCGCAAATCATCACAGAAATCCAGAATCTCTCTCCGAGCAGGAAATAAAGTTGGACGTGTCTTTCCATGATTGCTTTCATCATCCGGAGTCATCATCAGCATGATATTAAGAACCGGATAATTTAGTTCCCTCGCAAGAAAATCATGGTAATCCCATTTGAAGCTATCTTTTGAGTCACCCAGATATTGTTTTTTCATGTTTTTATTTGCTAAACTATATTTATGATTTCCGCATAAGGATATTATTCACTTTCTTCTATTTTTTCGTATTTTGCAACCTGTATTCGCCGCCAGAAGTTTGTCAGACCCCGGCTTCTAAAAAACAGCAGGATGGCAATAGTTAATTGTACCGCGACCGAAAGTCCGCTCTCCCATACATTTATGATGAGTCTCGGCCTTGCACCTTCAAACTTGGCTGCCGATTGAATATACCAGAAACTCATGATGAACTGAACCAGTTTGGGCATTGCCAATAAGAATACCAGCACCGCCACGACAGAAAAACCGACAGCCTGTATCTCCTGCGGGTGAAGGGAAGTGCCCAGCCCGGCGGGGCCATCTTCTTTGACTAGAACAGATGCCAGCCCGCGGCTACAGGTTAGAAGGACGACTGCAATTGCCGCCATCAGGGCGAATGGAACCGACATTGAAAGGTACATCCATAATTTCCTATAGATTTCGTCACTACCAAGCCTAAGCATCCTGAGCATTAAGGAAATATACGGAAGCAACGGCAATGAATGAATAATCGCATAGATACCGAGCAACTTTAGGGCGAATGCCGCCAGTTCACGTTTGGTCATTTCATGTCTCCCTTCGCTTAACTATTGGTTATTTGGTTTGAGAATAAAATAGACGCATGGATGCGTTTAAGCCGCAGTTCTGATATTTGTGATAGGCACGGGCGGCACGTTCTTTTATCTGTGTTCCGGATTCACCTAATAACCAGCCGTCAACTGAAGCTTTTAAGGTGTACGCCTCCGGAGCCATAAAGCCCGTAGTTAAAAGAACTGTTCTACATCCAAGCTTCGACAGACGCGGTTGAAAATACGGCTTACTTTTACATGCAAGCACAATGGCATCCTTTGCTTTATTGCCACTTTGACGTTTTATATCCTCGATTTTGAAATCCATCAACCCGTTGTGCCCGACATAGACAACAAGAGCCGCACCGCCATGTATAAAGATATTATCATTTCCGACTTTCAGCTTTTGGGGGTTATTTCCGGCCGCGGCATTTAAAAAATCAATCACCGTATTTTTAATCTTTTCGCCCTTGTAAGCATCTGCGACAATGTATGCTCTCACCTTTTTATGTCGGAATATGACCCTTTCCAGGACGTTGTCGGCTGGACGACGAATTGTATTAATAAGGCGCCAGTCGTTGCTTTTCTTAAAGAACGTTCTTGTGCCGTATAATGCTCCCCAGTATAGATTGTTATCAGGGTCCTGGCCGTCACCGAGTCTCTTAGGTACTGGTACTATTCCCTGGTTCTCATTGTCGCAAAGGGCAACAAATACGTGGATAGTTTTGACCTTCTCCTGTGCAAATGCAACAGTCGTGATGAGAATACAAATCAATGAGTGGAAAGTAATTTTCATATTGGATTCCAATCCCCGGCCATATAGTTTTCGTATAATAGCAATATCAGCATGAGTTTTGAACTCATCCGACTTTCAAGATGAACGTCCGCGCGACGTTTATAAAATACATTGCAGAAAGGGGGAAGGCAAGGGAAAAAGAGAGCGTTTAGGGTATAGGGGAGAGTAATTCAGTTAGGCTGTGTCTGAAAACGCAATTTTGAGATATCGCTGTATCATAGCCAGCTTGA
>CAZJIR010000490.1:0-2359 GCA_964546095.1 uncultured Pirellulales bacterium | reverse complement strand
TCTTCCTTTTCCGCCGGAGAAATATAACACGTATTTATCCGTCCCTTCCTGGTAACCGGCAGTGTTCTCGCCAAGCTTAAATACCGGCCGCCTGTCACCATAACCGATTAAACGAACGCCCGGCCAAACATAAACAGTCTTCGAAAGTAGATATGTACCTTCGGGAACGAAAACAACGCCGGCCCTGTTAACCGAAGCTTTGTCAATCGCCGCTTGCAAAACCTCGGTATCATCGCCGACGCCATCGGCATGTACGGAGAATTCGTCCTTTGTTAGATAGACCGCACGGGGGTCGTCCAGTCGGGTGGTGTAAAACGATTTCCCGCCAAGGGACTCTGATGAAAAGATAACGTTTATGAGAATGAACAAGGCTAAAATTGATTTGATATGCATTTCGTGCCTCCTGAAATGGTCGTTGACGAAAACTCATTAATGATAACGGCGTGATAATATAAAACTCAAGCACACATTACAACAGAAAAAAGTTGAGAAAGCAATGTCCCCCTATCGGGCAATCAATACTATATTCCCGTAATGACATGTCTCAAAGCTACTTAGCGATTCAATAGTGTAAAAGTAGCTCAAACGAATGTAGTTGTTGCGCGCTTTGTTGCGCACTGTTATGTCTTGGTTGTCCTAATCCTCAAAACAAAACCCAAAAAACAGTAGCTTAGTCTTCTAATTTTTTGTCGTCTTTTGTGCCGTCGTTAGTGTCGTCTTTAGGGTCATCGGGGCATCTTACTTGTATCATAATATCACCAACTTTAACTGTACCTGGGGCAAACTTATATAAATCAACATCACAGACCTCGAGACAAAGTTTCAATTCTTCCCAGCCGCCAGTGCAGCCCTGGATTGTATTAACACTATCCTCCCAGTAAAGATTAACTTCTTTCAGCATATCCTCACCGCCGCCATTCTTGTTTAACGAAGCACTGAATATCGCCGGAAAGTTGGCTCTTACATTAATAACATCGCAGCCTTTGTAGCACGGGAATTTGTTGCTTGCCTGACCTATTTCGTCACAGTCCACCTGTTTTAATTCTATCTCGCGTTTGTGACAATCCTTGACCTCTACATAATGACCCACTTTCATAAACACAGGTAATTTGCAGATGTCAAGAGGTTGATACTTCCATGCCTCCTTGGTCTTCTCCTCTGTTCCTGTGCTTGCATAGACAACCCCAAGCACAACCAGACCCATCAATATTACCCTGTAAATATTTTTCATCTCTCTTCCCTTTCAAATATCCGAATCATTTAATACAGAACTACACTCCTGCCTGGAACAAGATTTCCCTCCTTGAAGTATGAAATACGAAAGGTGACTTCTCAAATATTAGACTCTTGCCGATCAGAAAACATTACAGTTTTTTAAAAAAGTTTTGAAATGTATTATTATGAGGCTTACGGCCTTAACCAGCGTCAAGCATAATCCGATGTTTGCTTTAGGATAGTTGTTGCGCGCCTTGTTGCGCACTATAATGGCTGGGTTGGTCCTTCAAGTCTATACTATACTCATATGATATCATATTTGTTCCCTAACATGTGGGTAAGCCGCAAGCGTAGCGAGTCGACTTGATCCAATAGTTGGGTAGTTGCACTATTGCTTCCTCGCAATAACGGTCACACCTCGGCTGTAGGCACTATGGTACAAAATAGATGTGACAGTTGGCGATTCGTCCTCGAAATCAAGACTAATATATCTGGGATTGTAGTATCTGCAACACAAAAACCCAGTCGCAATTCTGAGAGGTTCATCCCAGATATAAGGATAATAATATTTCATCATTTTTCCCGAACTCTTGCCGTCCTTGGTATACATCTCATAAGCGGAAGCGTAGACGGGCTCGCCAAGAGCCACTATTACATCGGCTTCCGTCATACCGAGATGAACCTTCCGCAGCTTTATAGTGATAATAAGACCGGATGTGATAACATACAATATAAGAAGAGTGCAGATCGCTCCGATCCCCAGAATAACTTTCTTTGTTCGAATCTTCAATGTACTTTGATCACCACACAACTATGTATAAATGGTTTCCGTATAAAATTTCTTGCTTCTTCGTGTGTCAGTATAACACGCCTTTGCCCAAAGTCCATAAGTAATCCCTTGGAAACGACTCACTAATTCCGTTGAGCCGCGCGTAACGACCAAGCTAAGTGGCGCGTGTTAACGCGTCTGCTGGAGCGAATTGTTATGGTTCTCAGGTTGCGATTTGACCATCCGTGATTTCATGGATATAGTGACGAAGATTCTCTACGGCCAGGATTTGATCGGCTGGTGGATCGTATTCTTCCGTTCTTTTCATCGCGATAGATTCAGAGACCCAAGTAGGAAAGAAAACTGTACCATTCC
>CAZJIR010000489.1:0-2375 GCA_964546095.1 uncultured Pirellulales bacterium | reverse complement strand
ATCCGAAGGCCGACAAGGTCAAGAAAAAATTTGCAAAACTTCTATTTTTTGTTCTGAGTTTGTTCCAACTTTCTTTCCAACTGTTGCAAGCGAGTAACGCCGCGGTAATGTTCTGCTGAATGCGCAACCGTCTATGTATGCAGTTGAAATGGGCACTGCCTTGATGTAAACTTGTAATGGACTGTCGGGAAAAAAAATTTATAATGGGCTTGACAGCATGTTTTAATTGTCATAAAATCGCGCTACAGTCACAATTGAGCACTGCAAATACTATAGTGCAAATGGTGGTGCACAGTGGCTTGTAGTGCTTAGCTTGTTTGGCCTTTGTTGCTTATTCCAACAGCGGATATGAAGTGTATCCGGTTTTAGGTGATTTGATGAAAATATCGTTGTAATGTTGCTTTCGACTAAAATCGGGTCCTTAAAAATATTGGTTTGGCGGGATATACCATGGCAATTGATATCGAAAGTTTACTTTCCGAAGTGAGCGCTGAGGCTCCCTGCGGCGAAGACTTGTCCTATGACGGCTCTTTCCTTGCTCTTGAAGATATGCTGCGAACCAAGGCTGGAGGGGGAGTAGTGGCTGGTGTGGAGGAAGCGGCAGAAGAGCCAAACTGGCGGGAAGTTCGTGAAACAAGTTCCGAACTGCTAAAGCGCTCGAAAGACCTTAGGATTGCAATGTACCTTACTATTTCCCTTCTAAAACTGGAAGGTGTACACGGCCTGCGTGACGGTTTATCGTTGCTCCGCGGGTTACTGGAACGTTTCTGGGATAATCTTTATCCACAACTTGACCCGGAAGACGACAATGACCCGCTTGAGCGAATAAATATTTTACAATCGTTGTCCCCGACTTCGGTCAGTGTGCACGACCCGATGAAATTTAAGCAGCGGCTGGCGGAAGTCCCGCTGTGCCATTCGGTGCAGATGGGCAACTTTAGCCTTAGAGACATCCAGATAGCAAAAAGAGAGATAACGGTTTCAGATGACGAGAGAGCAAAAGCTTCGGATATACCGGTAATTGATGCGGCGTTTCAGGATACCTCAACAGACGAGCTCCTGGCTACATCTCAGACCGTTCAGGAATCTATTGAGCATATCGCTGAAATAATGAGTGTTTTTTCTGAACGTGCTGCTCAAGGCCAGACACCGGACGTTAGTGGTTTCCGGGCAGTTCTTGGAAATATCCAAAAAAATGTTCAGGCATATCTGGCAAAGAGGGGGCACGGCACAGCCGTCGAAGAGGGTGCTGTAGCGGTTGGTGGCAAAGAAGGGAAAGGAGCAATATCACTTTCGGGTGAGATTCGGTCTGCCCAGGAAGCCCTCTTGGCTCTTGATAAAGTCTGTCAGTATTTCGACCGTCATGAACCATCCAGTCCAGTCCCTCTACTTTTACGCAGGGCGCAAAGATTAGTATCTAAAAGCTTTTTGGAAGTCGTCAAGGATTTTTGTCCGGATGGAATGAGCCAGGTTGAACTGATTGGCGGAGTCAGCAGTAGTGACTCCGGTAATGAACAGTCGGATTAGTAACCCATATTCTGTTGGTTAATGCCGACAGTTTTGGCGCTAACTATTTCTTGTTGAGAAAGGAGTAAGCATGGCAAAAAAGAAGAGTAGTCAAAAATTTATAGCTCGAAATCGAGCCCCCCGTGTGCAGATAGAGTATGATTTGGAACTGTATGGCGCAGAGAAAAAAATCAATTTACCTTTCGTGATGGGTGTCATGGCGGACTTGTCTGGTAAGCCGGAAGAGGGCCTGCCAGGTGTCACAGATCGCAAGTTCCTTGAAATTGATGTCGATAATTTTGACGAACGGCTCAAAGCAATGAAACCGCGAGTTGCTTTTCAAGTACCAAACACACTTACAGGTGAAGGCAATCTAAGTGTTGATATCAGCTTTGAGAGTATGGATGATTTTTCCCCGGCGGCAGTTGCGCGTAAAGTTGATGCCCTAAACAAGTTGTTGAATGCCCGGACAGAATTGTCAAACCTCTTGTCGTACATGGATGGAAAAAGCGGCGCCGAAGAGTTAATAGCTAAGGTCCTCAAGGACAAGGCCTTGCTGAATGCCTTAACTTCTGCACCAAAACAAGAAAATGAACCTACTGACACCACTAAGGAGGAATAGTCCAATGGCCAAAGAGAAAGAAAAAGAAGAAAGGCAGGCTTCTGAGGCTGTAGCAATAGAGCCAAGTGAGTTCGACTTACTCCTAAAGAAAGAGTTTAAACCGAAATCTGACCGCGCAAGAGAGGCCATCAGTTCGGCAGTGCGAACCTTAGCTGAACAAGCCCTGTCAGAAACAGCCCTCATTTCCGAAGATGTAGTCAGGTCAATCGAAGCGATTATTGCTGAAATAGATATGAAGTTATCCGAG
>CAZJIR010000488.1:0-2406 GCA_964546095.1 uncultured Pirellulales bacterium | reverse complement strand
TTCAATACTCGCAACAATATTCGGGTCAGCAGGAGCTTTAACCTTTGGTTGTGCCGGACGTTGAGGCTCTCTGGATATACCCGCATCCTTTTTGGGCGCCGAAACATCAGAAACGGCTTTCTGCATAGCGGCCGGCTTGACTTCCTGTTGCGGGGGACGGTCTGGCTCACCTGTTTGAGATTTCGATGTTGATGTTTTTTCGGCACAGGAGCAAAGAACCACTAATAATACACAAAAAACCACAACCAACTTTTTCATTAACGAACTCTTCATTAGTATTCTCCATCTTATTTAAACATTGTTGATTTTTATCAATTACCGATTACATTTTTACCGACATTTTGAACTGCTTATATTATCATATTTTTATCGTCTCATTATAACTTTTTTCGTCACTAAGCCAAGCTAAATTATAACACGCAATTACCTGTTTTTGAATGATTCCTGCGGTATCTTTCCGGCTTGCTTCGCATCGAGGCGAGCGTCGTTTGCCAAAGTCGAACCAAATTGTTAGCCCCCTGTACTACAGGGGGTTGCCTGCCCCCTTGTTTAGAGTGCTTTACACTCTAAGGGGGTATACTCTAAAGGGGCCGTTCCCGCGCAGCTTGTCCCGTAGCGAAAGCGGGGAGCGGGAATCCAGTTCGTAGGGGGTGCACCGCACACCATTATTCTAACCGGGATCCTATTCCCCTTCATCCCGAGCGCAGCCGAGGGATCTGTTAAAATAGTTGTCATTCTGAACGCAGTGAAGAATCTCAATTCCAATAATAAATCATAAATAACCAATAATAAATCAACGACCTCAGTCTATTTCTTATTTGGGGGTTATCAAGGCGGAGCATATAACCGATAATAAACAAAGCGGGACTGTTTTAAGAATCCATAAAAAAGGCGGGAGATTATGAAATCGAAAAAGCTTTGGATTTTATTTGCTCTTCTGGTGCTCATTTGTGGCATCTGTGCTATTCAATTCCGAACCAATTTAGTGGCTTCTGAGAAAATAACGATAGGACCAGATACAAAGGTAGTAGTTCACGACAGGAGAATCTATTCAACCGATGAAGAGCCGGATCAACTTCGTAAACAAATAGAGAATTTGAAAGCTACTATAGCAAATCTGGAAGATGAAATAGCCATCGGCAAAATCCAAACAGGACCCTTCACTATGCCAGGGCTAAAAGGCTCTTTAGTTGGCCTGCCTTGTGTCCAAATTAAAATAGAGGACCTCCCGTTAGACGCCGTTAGATATGGTCTGACAAAGAAGAACATCCGAAACGCCGTAGAGGCCCAATTTCGGAGTCATAATATTACAACTATTAATGGTGACATATCAGTATCGGATTTCTCTGACGAGGAATTTTTCCTCTATACAAGTGATAAACTGCAACTACATATAGAGGTTTCATGCTCAGCATTGAAGGGCGGATTATATCAGGGCTACATCGAAGTATCCATGAAACAGAACTGGAGTATTGGATACCCTCCGGACGTCCCTGAAGGATTCGAAAAGGAGGACGCATCTGCGTTACAAGAATCAGCCATATTCCACCAATATCTGACCGAATGGACACGTCGGTGTTTTGTATATGTCGGAAAACTGGGCACTTTTGCCGAAGATGAAAAGAATGCTTTAGAGAAATTGGTTGGCGAGTTCATCAACGACTACCTCGCAGCAAATCCAAAGGGATTTGTGGCTTTCATACACGGCTATGCCGGAATCGAAGACAATCCCGAAATCCCGTGGGCTGTCATTCGTGGTCAAGTGGTCCATGAAGGAGACGCTGTTGACGACATTAAGGTTGTCAAGATACATAAAGACGAGGTCGAATTTGAGAAGGACGGCAAGCGGTGGACCCAGAAAGTAGACGATGTACCAAATATAGCATGGCGATAGGTAAAGCTATGTGAAATATGAAGCGACGTCAATTAAATCGATAAATAAATAAAGGCGTTACAGATTTCCAAGGAAGATTAAAATGTCGAACAACTGGTTGTTGCCTTTTAAGGGACGACAATACTCAGGGGAGTGGGTTCAAAACTTCCTCTGGTGCCACAAGTCTGTATATATCATGGACAATCACAGAGCCGCGCTATGGTGTTGGTTACGACATCTTGAAGAACATGGCAAATATAATTTGTACCATATCGATAGGCACTATGATACACTTCTCAGTCCAAATAATAGTAAGTGGCTATCCCAAATCCCTGACTTGAAGGAAATCAGTATCAGCGATTATTTAGCAATCGAACAAAAAAGTGAAAGCGGAGCTTTTCCACTAATTCGTTGGGACAACTATCTGAGCATATTCTTCGAACTGTACGGCAAGCAGGTCGAAGAGTACATATTCGCAACGCACAAGGAGGATAATGAACCCAATTGGGATAATTGGTTAGAAGATGACATAT
>CAZJIR010000487.1:0-2414 GCA_964546095.1 uncultured Pirellulales bacterium | reverse complement strand
TGTAATTCGAAAATAATAAATATCTTTCTTCATTCATCATCCATCTTCCCTCGTTTATCCTCACCCCTCCATCAACAATTCCCTCTCTATAAAGTTTCCCACTCCACACGACAGCAACGTCCGATAATATTTAGGCCGTTAATGAGTCAAAAACTAAGATTTTTAATTGAAACAAGTGATAATCATCGAGAATCCAGTTATTTACATGCCTATAAGGCATCTCTACACATGTCGAGAACATTCGACAAATCGGCCCTTTTATGCAAAACAAAGCCAAAGTTAAAATAGGCAAAATGAGCTTAAACTTCTATTTAGGAAAGAATTATGAAAATTTACACAGTCGGACACTTAGTGAAAACAAACCCAATCAAAGCCAATTTGGAAAGCTCAACGGCTATACCCGCTCATCGCCGGCGGGAAGGGCAACTACCAATTTTAAGGACGGGATTTATAAGGTGTTTCTTCGACTTGATTATCTGATTTCTTATCCACCTTCGGGTCGAGTTTGGCTTTGGTTACCTGTTTGGACCATGCGGTTTTTAATAACTTTTGCGACGGTATTTTCACCGGCCTGCTCACGAACTCCGGCACGTTATAGACTATGACACGTGATTGATGATATTTAGGGTCTTTCTGAGGCAATAAAAACGGCTTGCTGAATTTGCCGTTGGAATCAAAATGACTGAAATAAAAATGAGTACACATTCCATCCTGACGTTTACTGCTAAACACAACCCACAGGCCGTTGCTGGACCAGCAGTGATAGCTTTCTGCTCGGTCACTATTGATTTTTTCCGCTTTCCGAAGCTCTTTCGTTTGGATATCGAGCAGATACAAATCCGACTCCGGCTTATAAAGCGGAAAATAGCTGTATTCCGACATGCACAGGAGAATATATTTACCATCGGGAGATATTTTTGGATGGGCAACGCTCAGGCCCATCTCACTTGCCATCAGGACGGGCTCAACCTCTCCCCACGAATCGTTATCTACGTCATAAGAGATGCGCATCAGGTCATACTTCATTTCTTTATAGGGATGCTCATGGCCGTCAAAACGATCCAGCCCCGGCCCGCTGCAGAAGTAAAGGTATTTACCATCAGGCGACCAATCAGGGTATGTCTCCATACGTTCTGTGCTCGATATTTTAGGCGATGTTGTGATGGTATTTGTTTTAACGTTATACAAAAGCAGGTCCGAAGCTCTGTCGTAAACATCGCGGGTTTCACCAACTGAATGAAAAACCTGCTTTACGATATTAAAGGCGAACGCAATGATTTCTCCATTCGGATGCCATGACCTGTATGATGTAGCGTGATTAAAAGATGTTGAAGTATCAACTTTATAAGTTTCATTATCGTATGCCAGTATCATTGATGTGCCAACCGCACCGGCACGCATGTGAAATATCATTCTGTCCGGGTTGTAATTATGAAAGGAATGACAATTGACACAATTCTTTCCCATCGCCCTGTTCAAGGCAATAGGACTTTCGTTGTAGTTGCCCAAATCGCGTTGATAAATGCCCAGCATGTCCCAGTGCATATATATAGGTTTCATAAGCCGGTACACAATATGCGAATCGATTTGTTCTTTGGCAATTTGGTTGGTAATAGGGGTGAAGCGGCTCCATTTGCCTTTTTCATCTTTGACAAAAATTGTTATGAGCAATGACTTTTCACGATTTAGGTTTAACAGTTTTTTCCATGGTTTTATTGGAATTTTAATTTCGGAGGTTCGGCTGAATATATCGATTTGTTCACCCTTTTCAGATGAAATATTAACGTAATATGCGGCTCCTTTTTCTTTGATGATAAAGTTAGTAGGAGCAATATTTGGAGGAAGAGTTGTTTCGGTATAATCTGGCGATATGGTTGGTAGTCTTTCGATATGGCTGTAATCTCCAGGATTCGGTTTCTTGCTTGTGCAGCCTGCCATAACTGTGATGCAGATAAAAAGTAAAATTATGAAAGCTTTTAGTCGAAACATATTATTACTCTCCGGGCTTATAATAGTATTGCCCGTAAAACCAGTAAGTATCTCTGTATTTTTCAAGTTCATTGTAAGCCGCTGTTTTGTTCTTTTTGTATTTTGCGAGAATTCTGTTGAAATCGTTAAACTTCTGAATCGTTTCCTGCGAAATTTCTTTTCCCACCAAGCTAACACCTTTACCTTTTGTGAGCTGATTATAGATAAGCAAAGCCTCTTCGAAATGGCGTGGAATTCTTCGATAGTTAAATTCATCCAGCCGATGGAGATTTTTCGCAAAAAGACCGATTTTTCCTTCAAGCAGGCAGTATGCCATGAAATATTCAAATGCCATTCTGTTTTTCTTGTTCTTTAAAAGCTTCTGCAGACATCGCTCCGGCTCGCTCGGCGAGGGGCGCGATTTCATCACGCACTGGCTCATCTGG
>CAZJIR010000486.1:0-2419 GCA_964546095.1 uncultured Pirellulales bacterium | reverse complement strand
GATGAAATCGGCGATATGTCGATGAGTTCCCAGGCCAAGCTGCTGCGCGTCATCGAAGATGGAATCGTTATACCGGTCGGCTCGAATAAATCAACTGTAGTGAACGTTCGTATCATCAGCGCAACCAACCAAAGCTTGACCCAACTTATAGAAGAGAAAAAATTCAGGCAGGATTTGTACTTTAGAATTAAAGGCGTAAACATTTCTCTGCCGGCCCTGCGTGACAGGGTCGACGATATACCGGAACTTATTGAATATTTTCTAAAAGAGGCCGCCTCGGAGGTCGGCTCCGATGTCGCCGGCATAACCGATGCCGCGCAGACCATCCTTGCAAACTACGAATGGCCCGGCAATATTCGCCAGCTTCGAAACTGTATCAGGACAATGGTCGTAATGTGTGACCGTGACAAACTCGATGTGCAGGATATACCGCCTGAAATAGCACAAAGACGGCAATTGCCCCCTTTATTGCTTTCACAGGAAAGCAGGGGGGCGGCAGGCCTGGCGGGTGTTCCACTGAATGAGCTGGAAAAACAGGCCATTGTAGATACACTGACCAAAACAAAAGGCAACCGCGAAAAGGCCGCGAAAATCTTAGGCATCGGCGAAAGAACTCTCTACCGAAAAATAAAAGAATATAATCTTTAGCGTATCTCGTGAAGCATGAAGCGTATCTCGCGGCTGGATTCTTCCGCCTTCGCTGAAGCTACGGCGAGACAGGCAATACTGAATAAACAATTCTAAATTCGCAATTTCGAAGTGCAGCGTAGATCCGGCTTTCCTTAGACGGACTAAATTCTCAATTCTCAATTCATAATTCGTACTTCTAAATTCCCTTGACCATTGTCAAGTCCCGGTTAGTTCAAGACTCACGGCCATTTCGATTTTACGCTTTGTAGATTACGTTCACAGTGCTCTGCGCCTGCGTAGCCAGCCGACTAATCCTGCCCCTATGGCGCCGAGGACGAGGGCTGCGGGCACCGGTATTACCGTCGCGCCGGGGACGAGGATAAAGTCGTCGTAAGCGACGTCGTCACCGTCGTTAGGAGCCTCTACGATGTTAATCGTTGCCACGGGCGTGCCGACAGAGACAATACCGATGAAGGCACGGTACGGTGCGTAGTCCGCTGGCAGGCCGACCTGCGCGATTACGCCGCCGCCGGAATCGAGGAACTGGACAAATTCATCGGTGCCTCTGGAGTTGTTATCAACCAAGGTAAAGCCTACTACCTCGAAGCCGGGGTTGAGATCTACGACCAAATCATCGTCGTCGTTCCAAGTGGACGGTTGGTATGGGTCGTAGGGGAAACGCGCGACCGACAGGGAGTTGCTCGCATCCCAGAACAGACCGCCCGGGGCAATATACATAGGATAACCGTTCGGATTCGAGAACGTGACGCCCTGGCCGGCGTAGTAGGCGCCATTGAACGACGTGCGACCACTGAAGGTGTTGTTGACCGGGCTGGCATCGATGTCTTCAAAGTTAATGACTGTCGGGGTCCCCATACCGCTGATTGCGCTGCTGAAGGCCGTCGGATCGGTGTACAGTGTGGGGACTGCCAGTGCCTGGCCCTGTGCGAAAATGCAAGCAAGAACAATACAAGCAGTTAGAGATTTGCTGGTTACCGTGTTCATGATCTATTCCTCCTCAAAGAGTTACTTCTCCTTTACAGACTGCGTGTTTTTTGTAAAATGACTTTTTTTGTTCAAAATCTGTCAGCCTTGGCTAACCCACTCCCTCACAAATGCTCCAGATATCCTCGGTCCCATTTATGCTCTCGGCCACAAGTCCCGGTTAGTTCAAGACTCACGGCCATTTCGATTTTGCGCTTTGTAGATACGTTCACAGAGCTCTGCGCCTGCGTAGCCAGCCGACTAGACCTGCTCCGATACCGCCAAGCACAATAGCACCGGGCGCGGGGATGGCAGCCGGTTCGTCCAGGGCCAGACTGTGAAAACCGCCCGCCGCGATGGCCACAAAGTCATTACCGGCAGGCACGTTGGTCTGACCATAATAGTTGTAGCCCCAGCCAACGAGCGAGCCGTCAGACTTCAGGGCCAGACTGTGATAACCGCCCGCCGCGATGGCCACAAAGTCATTACCGGCGGGGATGTTGGTCTGACCATTACCGTTCCAGCCCCAGCCAACGAGCGATCCGTCAGACCTAAACGCCAGACTGTGCCCAAAACCTGCGTCGATGGCCGCAAAGTCGTAACCGGCGGGCACGTTGATCTGACCGTAACCATTCCAGCCCCAGCCGACGATTGAGCCGTCGGTCTTCAGGGCCAGGTTGTGTCCATACCCTGCGGAGATGGCCACAAAGTCGCTACCGGCCGGGACGATGGTCTGACCCTCACCGTTGTAGCCCCAGCCGACGATTGAGCCGTCGGTCTTCAGGGCCAGGTTGTGTCCATACCC
>CAZJIR010000485.1:0-2420 GCA_964546095.1 uncultured Pirellulales bacterium | reverse complement strand
AACTAAGACTTGGAGCCTCACCGGTAGTCCCCAGGATAAACAAACCGTGGACACCTCCGCTAAGAATATGTTCAACTAATCGCTCCAAACCCGCGACATCAAGGGTATCTCGGTCTACAAGTGGAGTAATCATAGGTGGAATGATACCATGCAGTGGCTTCGCTAATACATATGAGTTCGATTCCATCTTTATTAGTTCTCCATTCTATTATTAATCTGACCTTAAAATCAAAGAAACACAGGGATTCGTTCATCAGTTGTACAGGCCCCAATGTCTATTAGTCCTTTATCAATTTCTCATCATGATGATACGTCAATTTATATACAAACGTCAAAAATAAACTACAAACTAAAAATCCACAACTGGATTTAGTATAATTGTTTATATGACTTTATCTCAAGACATAAAGTGTAAAGCATTCGAATTAGGCTTCGACCTGGCCGGTATAACTGATGCCTCACCTATTGATTCTGAGCAGGTTGAGCTGTTAGCCGATTGGTTAAAGTCCGGCCACACGGGCGAAATGAACTATATGCTCAGAAATTTTGAGAAGCGAATCGACCCGGCTAAACTTTTAGAGAATGCAAAATCGGTAATCTGTGTCGGCCTCAATTATAAACCACCGAAACATAAACCAACACTTCCTCACTCCACCGCGTTTATGGGCAAAGTTGCAAACTATGCCCAATACGAGGATTATCATCCGTTCATAAAGAAACAACTGCACAAACTCATTGATTTCATTAGCTCCCTAGTCGAAGTTGGACACAAATTCAAGGTCTGCGTTGATTCGTCACCACTGGCCGAGAGGGCATTGGCCATCAGGGCGGGATTAGGCTTTATTGGAAAAAACCACATGCTTATCAATCCCGAACTCGGCCCGCAAATCCTCCTGGGCGAAATAATAACAACTCTAAAACTTCCGACTGATGAGCCGGCTTTTTATCATTCCGGGTACAGCAAAGCACTCGCCCACCGTCATTCCGAGCGCAGCGAAGCGAAGCCGAGGAATCAATTTAAAAAAGCCGAATGTTCATATTGCAATAAGTGTATTAATGCCTGCCCGACAGGTGCATTGGAACCTGATGGCCATTTCAACGCCAATAAGTGTATCAGCTATTTGACTGTAGAACACAAAGGTCGAATACCTCCCGAACTGGCTGAAAAAATAGGCGACCGACTCTTTGGCTGTGACGAATGCATTCTTGTATGCCCCTATTATGAAGATACACCAGCTTGTAAAAATAAACAATTTAAATTCTACCACGAAAGAGCAACGCTCGATTTGGATTGGATTCTGAATTTAAACCAGCAGGACTTCGACATAAAATTTGCCGACTCTCCAATTAAACGCACCGGCCTTGAGCGACTAAAAAGAAACGCCGGAATCTGCCTCAGGAATACAACTGCCCTCTCGTAACAGTCTAAACGGAATGAATAACAAACCTGAACATAAATGCACAAAATAAATAAAATTCACTTATGCAGATTTCTGACTGGTGGATGGAAAAGACGAAATAAACTACGGGGCAAGGAAAGAGTCTGTCTCGCAGGAGGGAACTTCACTGCCTCGATATATATCAGTATCCTGCAGCGTATATATATCGTCCTCTGAGATACCAATAAAGCGGGTCTTTAGAAACTTAACACGGCCGTCACCGAACAAAACGTTTTGGCCGCGACGATTGTGATTGATGCTGTTAAGAGTCAATAGCTTTCTGTTTAAGAGCAGTCTGAGCTGTCTGGAGAAATCTTCCGGCAGTTGTTCAAAAAGAGGATTCCAGTCTGCCATTAGGACTTTTCGGCATAGTAGCTTACCGCCTGCTGCTGTACGGCATTTTATCTGGAAACTGTATGTCACATATTTTCTGCTTGGGAAATCCTTTAATTTTTTGATTTGCGAATCTGTAACTTTCTCAGGTTTCTTGCCTTTACAACCCGGACAGACAAAGTTACTTATGTTAACGTAATCACCTTTCGTCAAAAGGTAAATATGTCGAGTGTTGGACTGGTTCTCATTGCCCTGATAACCAACCTTCCACCAGGGCGCTCCTACTGCAGTTGCTACAGCAGGAAGCTGACCATCATGGTCGGAAATGTAATCGCTGATTCCTCGAAAGATGCTCCCCATTTGCCTTTGACAATGCTGCCGCCAGGATTTTTGACGCGCGGCCCTCAACGTGGGAACTAAAACTCCAACAATAAGCATAATCGCTGCCGCCACTACTGCCACTTCGCTAAAGTTACGCCAGAAACTAATCTTGGTAGTAACTTTCTTGGTTTGCTCGGTTGCAAGTAATTGTGTGAGTTGATGCTGGCTCGAATCTTTAAGATTATTAACCTGTAAAACAGTACGCTCTACCAGCTCATCCGGACATTCCTCAAGCTCTACACTATCGAGAGGTGAAAGAGCAGCTTT
>CAZJIR010000484.1:0-2444 GCA_964546095.1 uncultured Pirellulales bacterium | reverse complement strand
ATCACCTTCGGACTGGCGTCTGCGTTGGAAATATGGAAAATTATTAACCGAAGGTTTGAAAGACTATCAGGCAGCGTCCGAACAATATCATCTGGTGCGGAATTATTTGCCACATTCTTATAGAGTATACGCCGCATTGGGATCGGTCTCACGCAGACTGGGCGACATCGATCAAGTTGTCGCTCAATGCCAAGAGGCTATACGAATCAAACCCACCTGTATTAATGCGCATTACTACTTAGCATGGGCATACCATAAGCAGGGAAGGAATGATGAGTCAATAGAATATTATTACAAAACGCTGCGATTACAGCCTACTCACCTGGCGGCATATAACAATCTGGCTGGGGTACTGCTCAGGCAGGGCAAAATTGATCAGGGTATTAAAGTACTTCGAGAGGGCTTGCTTTTTGTCCCAAACAGCTCGATTCTGCATTGTAATCTGGGCGTTCTGTTAGACAGCCAGGGCAATAGAGCAGAGGCTATCAAAGAGCTTAACACCGCTGTGAAGATAGACCCGAATTCACCTAAAATACGCAGAGTATTGGAAGCTATCTTGAAAAAAGGTAATTGACCTGGCCTCAATACATCACCGTTTTTTTGATAAAGTTACTCTTGAGTCTCATTATATCCACTCAACGTTAGTTCTCAGATATTTGTTCCCACCAGAGTCTGGGATAGTCCTGGCCGTCGAGAATCCACCAGATATCTTCCGTGCCGTTGCCTCTTTCATCCACGAAGTCCCAACCGGCATCGAGAAATGTTCCGGCAGTTTGCATTTCGGCAGTACTTTTACCGTCTCCACCGGCACTTCTTACAAGTCCTGAAGTTTCGATGTCCCAAAAACTTGAGATGACGGTATTTCCTTCATTATCACCCAACAGCCCGCCGAGCATATTCTCTCCAATGACCATGCCGGTGCTGTAACAATAAGTTACACTGCCGTAATTGAGCCCTATGAGTCCACCGATATATGTATCGCCTGATATTTCACCGGTGGCATAGCTGTCCCGGGCAAGGCCGATATTAAACCCCGCAAGCCCACCGACATCATTCAATCCTGAGACTTTACCAAGAGCATAGCAGGAGGAAATTGTCCCGCTGCTTCCTCCCACAAGTCCACCAACGCTTTCATCACCGTTAACATTACCGGTCGCATAGCTATCTGATATCACTCCAATTTCCAATTCTTTATTGAATACATCAGATTCGTTTGATCCTACTAATCCCCCAGACCACAAAGTTCCCTGTACGCTTCCAGTTGCATGACAGTTGTATATCCAGCCGCGATTGAATCCTACTAATCCACCAAAGGAGTGACTTGTAGCTCCGAACTGTTCAAGAGGCCTTAGTGAGCGACCCTGTGCCCATGTAACATCGCATGTTGTGTAGCAATTGGAGATTGTTCCATCATTTGAACCGACTAATCCTCCAACAGATGAATCTGCTGATATTTGGCCACCTTTAACATAGCAGTTTGTGATAGACCCTAAAGATAAACCACCTACTATTGCACCCACATCGCCCACTCTTTCCGTACAGTTTGCTGCCGGATATATGTTGGGGTCAATCAGACTAAGATTTTTAATCTGAGCCTGTGGCCCAGTCACAAATCCGAAGAGCCCGACTTTCCCATATCCGAAGAAACCATCTTCTTCCGGTGGCTCGTTTATATCGACAATACAAGTAAAATTGGATATGGTATGGTTATTACCGTTAAATACGCCGGTGAAAGGAGTTCCCTGAAAACCGATCTCTGCTGCGTTTACATCCGGGGCAATCAGAGCGCGGTCATAAGAATATTCGGAAAGGTCTACATTGGCCATGAGCTTGAAGTACTTGTCCCAATCATTCGGCTCAGCGCCGATTGTGTTCATTTGCTCGGCGGTGTATATCAAATAGGGATTATTTGGATCCCCAGTGCCGCCGCCGTATTTGGCGTGAAGGCCGGAGGGCGATTTGCTTGCCTCGGCCAAGCCCCCGTAGGCTCCCATATTTATTACGGCTCCGTTTGGAAAAGGCTCAAAGGCAACAGGAGTATTGGGGTCACCGGTATCTATACACGGGCTTGTGATGTCATCCCGAATCCAGTTTTCGCTGTCCGTGTCCCATCTACCAGCTTCAGATTTAAGATGAAAGTCGCGATTGTCCTCGTCGGCAAATTGAGGGTCGACATCGATATTTCCCACGCCCCAGGTAAGGGTCGAGTATGTTCCTGAATTCGATACGCCATCCGGTCCGCCTTCGATGTCGCTATAACTGATGGTTATGTGAGAGCCGCGGTCTTCGGCATCCGTGTTCGAGCTGTCCGCCAGAGTGACGGGCTGGGGGCAATCCCAGATAATACAGTTTATGACCGTTGCGTTTCCTCCGCCCGGAGTGAGATAATACGGAGGGCCCGCCCTGCCGAGGTCAAGAAGCCTAAGACCCCGGCCGCAATCGAC
>CAZJIR010000483.1:0-2446 GCA_964546095.1 uncultured Pirellulales bacterium | reverse complement strand
CGAAATTCGAAGACTTCTCTCAGGTAAACCCGACCTTATATTAGAAAAAGATATAAAAAAGCCAGCAATTAATCTATGTGTTCGAGGTCTTGATAATGTTTCGCAAAAATAAGCCTTAACTTCCCCTTGTCAATCCACCCAATCTTAGCAACAAGAACATTTCCGCTTGTGTTGAAGAGTTTATTTAATAATTCCTATATCTGGAATTACAACTCTTGTCACAATGAACAGTCAATAATCACCAAATCAATATTTAATAACAATTCTTAAATTGACAATCGTCCAAACGCTTGCCTATTTTCTCTAATTTAATAAAATGTTAATTTGGGAAAAGTGTAGAATTTCTACAATTTCCTACCAAAAAATGTTAATTCATTGTAATTTATACAAACTTTCCTCTCATTTAGCCATTTTCCGATGCCTTGTCCCTTCTCATCTCTCCCATATTGTGCATATTCACATACCAATCTTCACTTGTAACCTAAAAACTCCCCTCTCCAAACAAATGAATCTAAAAATCCCAGAATTTTTTTCAAATTAGTATATTTTTCTGATTTCTAAACCAAATAAAAACCAGTCGTACAAAAGAATCTTTTATAGCAAGATATAGAAGTATATAATCACATCAGCTTATGTTGGCTGTTTTTAATCAAGATGTTCCCAATAAGTCTCTCACATAATTTCCCGTCTTGAAAGGAAAAATTGATATGGATAAAAATGTAAGCAAAACACCATCAGCGGAACTTTCTTTATATATCAGGCTTGTAATTTTTTTACCCGTAGTGCTGTTAGTCTTGCTCAGCAACACTTTTTATATAGATGCTGCACAATCCGAGAAGAGATTTAAGCCCATCCAACTGCATCCGGATAATCCCCATTATTTTTTATGGCGGAGTAAGCCTACAGTCCTAATAACATCCGGTGAGCATTACGGGGCATTGCTTAATCGTGCCTTTGATTATAAAAAATACCTCAAGACACTCGAATCGTATAGTTTCAACTTGACTCGGACATTCAGCGGAGCCTACTGCGAGCCTTCCGGGGCATTCAATATTCGAAATAACACACTTGCGCCAGCAAAAAATCAACTGATATGCCCATGGGCACGGAGTAACACAAGCGGCTACGCAAATGGCGGCAACAAGTTCGACCTGACAAAATGGGATGATGCCTACTTCGAACGCCTGCATGACTTTGTTACTGAAGCAAACAAATGCGGCATCGTGGTTGAAATGGTATTATTTTGCCCATTCTATGAAGATAATATGTGGAAACTTAGCCCGATGAATGCTGCCAATAATGTGAATGATGTCGGTAAAATAAAACGCACTGATGTTTATACACTAAACTGCCCCAATCTTTTAGCTGTGCAGGATGAAATGGTACGCAAGATAGTAGAGGAGCTAAAAGACTTCGATAACGTCTATTATGAAATATGCAACGAGCCATACTTCGGCGGTGTTACACTCGAATGGCAAAACCACATCGCTGAAACCATCGTCAAGACCAAAGCAAAGTTCAAAGATAAACACCTAATCGCTCAGAACATTGCCAATAAATCCAAGAAAGTAGTTAATCCGAATCCTAATGTGTCGATTTTCAACTTCCATTATGCCAAACCACCAATTGCCGTTACCGAGAATTATAATTTAAACAAAGTAATCGGCGATGATGAAACAGGATTTTCAGGCAGCGAACCCAAGCCATATAGACTGGAAGGCTGGAACTTTATTATCGCGGGCGGCGCAGTCTATGATAACCTCGACTACTCGTTCACAGTTGGTCACGAAGATGGAACTGCAAAAATCAACGCCCCCGGAGGCGGTGGGCCGATGCTGCAAAACCAATTAAATATTCTCAAGGATTTCATCTATAGCTTCGACTTTATCAGTATGAAACCGGACAATTCAGTCATCAAAGGTGGAGTTCCTGATAAAGCTACAGCTCGCGCTCTGGTTCAATCAGGCCATGCTTACGCTATTTACATCAATGGCAGTGGTGAAGTAAAATTGGTTGTCGAACTGCCGAAAGGAGCTTACAAAGCTGAATGGGTAAACACAAAAACGGGAAATATCGACAAGATAGAGATGCTTGAACACACCGGTGGAAACCGAGTACTGCACTCTCCACAGTACATTGACGACATCGCACTGCGTATTAAGCGGAAATAAAGAAGACCATTCAGAAATAGTCTTGGGATATTCGGAAAAGTAATAGAATCATCTTAAATACAGAGTAAATCCGCTGCTGCATCAGTAAACAAAACCTACGCTAACCTAACAACATATTTACTATTGATGTAAACAATGTAAGGATGTATATTATTCCTATATAAATGAACAGGCAAATTCTATAGAGGATTATTATTGTGCGGATATTTAAGATTGTAACAGTTGCTGTTTTGATAAGTGTCATCGTAGGCACAGCAAACACAGGACATGCCCAG
>CAZJIR010000482.1:0-2446 GCA_964546095.1 uncultured Pirellulales bacterium | reverse complement strand
CGGATTATGAAGTTGAGGTAGAGCCTGTTGTGGCTAGTGCAGAAGTGTTCGATTGGCCCATTAAACAAGGTCCTCAACAGATACAATGTCTCTTTCTCAATGCCATTCATAAGCAAGCTTCAAGTCAGAGAAGCAACTTAAAACTTAATGGTCAACCTGCTTGCTATGACTTGAGTTCCATAAATGTTGAACAAGCGAGTTTCGGTAAGTACTCAGTAACAGCAAAAATTAAGAGTGAAACATCATGGGCTAACTTAGCATTTGAGCCGACTATAATCAACCAACGACTTGCTTTTGTACCCACTAGCGTGGAGAAATCCTCGTTAGTTGATTCTGATCCAAATCAACCAATTAACTCTGATTTGGATAAGGCTACTAATCAGGCATACTTAGATTAATGAATTATCCTTTCGAGCGAAGCCGGGACACGAAATAGTGGTAGCCAAATCCACTTATTAAACAGCCGCCCGAAAAGCCTGCCCTATGCATTGTTGAAGGGGCCTCCGCATTTTTACATTTTAATTTTTTATTTTTAATATTGTTATGCTACAGCGGCCGTTTCCTCTTCATACTCACCGAAGCGAACGCTTATCTTCTTACTCACTCCCCGAATCTGCATCGTTATCCCGAACAGTACATCCGCAATGCTCATTGTGCGTTTGGCGTGGGTGATGATTATGAATTGAGAATCTTTCTGAAATTCCCGCAATAGCATATTGAAACGCTCATTATTCGCCTCATCCAGAGCCGCATCGACCTCATCGAGGAAACAGAACGGTGAAGGCTTCGTCTTAAAAACCGCAAAAAGAAGTGCCAAAGCCGTCATCGACTTTTCGCCCCCGCTAAGTAGCGATATACTCCTCGTTTCCTTACCGGGCGGCCGGGCTATTATCTCTATCCCCGCCTCAAGAATATCTTCATCGTTGTCCAGGATTATATCCGCTTTGCCTCCTCCGAACAGCTTGCGGAAAAT
This sequence comes from uncultured Pirellulales bacterium, assembly GCA_964546095.1. GTDB lineage: Bacteria > Planctomycetota > Phycisphaerae > Sedimentisphaerales > Anaerobacaceae > NIOZ-UU13. Next base: position 1,473 of record CAZJIR010000482.1, on the reverse strand, counting down.
TCCCTGAAAATTCACTCTTATTTCATCAAACGTCTGCTGGAATTTCTCTCTGCTCTTTTTATTAAGGCGGTTTATCAACTGCTGCAGCTGGGCCCTGCTGCTATTGAGGTCCTGAACGTGGTCGCTTAAAAAGTTATGTCGTTTTTCGAGAGTCTCCTGCTCATCTATCGCATCCACATTCACATTACCAAGTCGTTCGATTTTCCCTCGAAGCTCAGTTATTTGTTCTTTTAGTTCGTCCCAGTCAACCTCTCCGCCCTGATAATTTTGATAAGCCTCGGCCAAATCTATCTGCAACTGCTCCTGCACCCTCTCAACCAGGTCCTGCTGCCTCACCTCCAATTGACTCAGTTCTATTTTAAGCTCATTAATCTTTTGCTCGGTTTCATCCTCCTCCGAGCGTCTAAGCCGGATAAGTTGTTCTGTTTCTTTTCGTTCTTCGAGCAGCTTCTCTATCTCTCGATGCAGTGCTTTGCTGTTTTCCTGGTTCTTCTCTTTATCAACAAACAGTTCCGACACCTCTGTTTCACATTTAAGAATGTCCCTCCGTGCTTCTTTCAATTGCACGCTGCAATTTTGAATTTCTTCTTCAGCTGTCTCGGTAGCCGTCCGGTTCTCCTGCCTCTGGCTTGCTAAAGACGTGATTATCTGTTTCAATGCCTTGCTTTGTTCTGTAATTTGCCCTAAAGCTATCTTCAAATCGGTAAGTCTGCTTGACAGTGTTTGCTGTTTTTGTTTTTGCTCGGCATATCTCGCCTCAAGCTCTTCTATATGTGCCGTTCTCTGGCTGTTTACCTCCTCCAGTTCCTCCAGCTTCTGCTTCGAGTCGTATTCCTTCTGCACCGACTGGGCTATCTGCTCGGCCAGCAGGTCAATTTCACTGGCTATCAAAGGTTCCTCTTGCCTTAGTCGTTTGATATTTTGTTCTATCATCCCAAGCTTCGACGTCACTTGCATCTTTTCGGTGTTCGCTTCATAAGTAGCCGTCCGCAGTTCTTTGCAAAGTTCATCTAAATGTGTTTTCGCCCGGCTATTCGACTCGATTTGACCTCCAATCGCTTCGATTTCAGAGCTAATATTACCAATGGTCTCCTGCAATTGACGCAATCGGCTTTTGCGTGATATCAAACCAGTCGCTCTGCCCAAAGGCCCCAGTTTTATCATCCCGTCGGCACTTAGAAATTCACCCTTTAACGTAACAAATTTATACTCATCCGAGACTCTTGCCGCTAGTTCGATTGCCTCTTTTATTGATTCAACAACCAGCGTTTTACCAAGCAATTTCCAGGCTAATTGCGCGTATTTACTGTCAAACTTTACAAATTCAACAAGCCTGCCCTTTACACAAGCAAATTTTGACCAGTCATTTTTATTTACAAACGGCTCAATTCTATCAAGGCAGATAAAATTCACTCTGCCGTCAAGTTTTTCAATCGTTTCAGTATCGGCTAACATCCTGCTTGTGCTGTTTAT
>CAZJIR010000481.1:323-2449 GCA_964546095.1 uncultured Pirellulales bacterium | reverse complement strand
AGAGGCGATAATAGAGCGTTTTGGCAATCCGGTAAATGATGCGAATGACATAAGGCTTGTCGGTCCGGGACTTGCTTTCAAATGGCCGTGGCCGATAGATATTGCTTATCAGTATCCAACCAAGAAAGTTATGGAGCTTAACGTCGGCTTCGTTGCCAAGGCACCGGAGGACACAGATAAAGTGGGCTATGGGCCTTTATTATGGGGCAGTGAGCATTACGAGGAAGAATACCATTTACTCGTGGCCAGACAACAAACAAGCGGAACATCCAACGATGAATCAGCGGTGCCGGTGAGTCTTGTAATGGCAGCCGTTCCCGTTCAATACAGAGTAAAGGATTTATATCCTTTTATCTATAAACACGGCGAACCGGAGAAACAACTCAAGGCTATTTGTTATCGAGAACTTACAAAATTCGCGGCCAGCGCTAAAATAGAAGTTGACAATGAAGCGGACCTTGAGCAAAGTCTGCTGGGAGCAGGCAGGTCGAATGCCAAGAAAATATTGACACGAGAAATCCAGAAGGCGGCTGACGAAGCGCATCTGGGTATCGAGATAGTATTTCTTGGGCTTCAGGGTATCCATCCACCACCTGAAGTCGCAGCGGATTATCAGGCAGTTGTCAGCGCGGTCCAAGAGAAACAATCGCTTATTCTCAAAGCCCTTACGGAAAAAAACAAGAATTTGAGTAAACTCGTAGGTTCTGTGGAGGCCGCCGACAAACTCTATAAACTTGCGGAAGAATATGTGAACCTTTTGGTCAAACATGAGCAATCCGAAGACATAAACAATCAGGAGGATATAAAAAAGCTTGGTAAGGAGCTGGATAAAGCACTTGAACAAGCCGGAGGCAATATCTACAGAAAATTGAAAGAATCACAAAGCTATGCCTTTGAAAAAGAAATACTCGCAAAAGCAACCGGAGAACGTTTTGCAAGTCAGCTTAAAGCATACAGGGCAGCAAAAGAGATTTATAAACGTCACCTGAGATTAACCGTTCTCGAAGAGACTCTGAAAAATACACGAAAATATGTCGTGGCCGCCGACCCAAACGACCATCAGGTCATGATAATCGACGTCCAGGAGAAACTAACACCAAGCATATACGACATTGCCGGTTTAGAGGAGAGCAATAAATAATGAAAAATATAACAATTACAATTTTTATAGTACTGGTGTTCATAGTTTTGGGTCTGTACCTTATTACTTTTCAGATAAGAGAGACTGAGTCTGCCCTGGTAACAAGATTTGGCAAACCAGTACGCGAAATTATGGAACCAGGTCTCTATATCAAGCTGCCCGCCCCGATAGACCGTGTACATCTTTTTGACTCTCGGATGCAGGTTTTTGAGGCCGACCTCGGTGAGACTACAACTAAAGGTGCTGTTCCCATCATTGTAAATACCTATATCGTATGGAAGATAGCAGAACCTTTGAAATTCCTGAATACCGTCGGGACCGTAAAGAAAGCCGAAGAAAAACTTTACAGCCAGATTACAGATACACAAAACAGAGTTATCGGTCAGTACTCCTTCGGTGAATTTGTGAACAGTGACCCGAATAAAATAATATTTGAGAACATTGAAGAACATATGCTCGCCGACCTTAAACAAACCATCAGCGAAGAATACGGTATTGAAATTAAAACCCTCGGTATAAAACAACTTAAGGTCAGTAAAGATGTTACGGAGAAAATATTCGAACGGATGAAGGCCGCGAGAAACCTTAAGACCGAGGATACTATTTCCGAGGGTGAGGGACAGGCAACAAAAATAGAGAGCGATGCCAATCTTAAAAGTTCTGCGCTGAATTATGCCGCGGAAGCACGAGCTAAGGCTGTAAAGGGGCAGGGCGACGCTGAAGCTGCAAAACATTATAAAATGCTGGAAGAAGACCCTGAGTTCGCAATGTTTTTGCGGGATATCGAAGCCTTAGAAAAGATATTAAAAGAACGGTCAACTATCGTTATACCTGCTGATGCAGAGCCTTTCAGACTGTTGAAGGAAGTTCCGCTCTTGGAATCGAAAAAGTAAAAAATGCGAATCATGTTATATTTCAAGAAATAAAAGTTGCACTAAATTATGGCAGAAGAAGATAAAAAAAGCGATAAGGATTTACAACCGCA
>CAZJIR010000481.1:0-313 GCA_964546095.1 uncultured Pirellulales bacterium | reverse complement strand
CGGACAGATCCTTCAGTGAAGACTTTGACACCGCCGGTAAGTCATTATCGGAGGCGCTGAGAATGAGCTTCATCATCCTGAAGGTGATAATGTTAGTGCTGGTCATTGCTTTTCTTGCCTCGGGCTTTAAGACGGTCGGCTCAGATGAGCAGGCACTTGTTTTACGATTCGGTAAGATTCGCGGGGTGGGCGAAAACAGAGTTCTCAAGCCCAGAACCATACCATACTGGGTGTTCCCATACCCGGTGGATATGATGGTAAAAATCCCTGTAGAAAAAAAGGTCGACCTGACCGTGAGATCGTTTTGGTACTA
>CAZJIR010000480.1:0-2458 GCA_964546095.1 uncultured Pirellulales bacterium | reverse complement strand
CAACTTGCTTATAATCCTATTTTTGTTTCAAAGAGCTTTTCTACAGAGCAAAAATCTTTATTTGACCAGCCCTCGGTAGAATCTCGCAAGGCCGCTCCCTATGTTTTAAATTTAAAATACCCAGCAGGCCATAGTTAGTTCTTTCCGAGGCTTTCCTGCTTCAAAGTAAGCCCGCTTCGACTCAGCCTGCCTTGCAGAAAGACGGAGATGAGTATTATCGCAGACACATTTCATTTTTTGATTTTGTAATCTCGGTCTTTTCTGATTTGTTCGAGAATTTCTCGTCCGCCGGCATCCAACATTTCCTGTGAGAGTTCCTCAGCACACATTTTGGCTTTATTAATGTGACCAGAGTTGGAGCGCTTAACGTATTTTTCCCCCTCAACGTCGGAAATCATTGAATTAATAGTTGCAGTGTCGCCGTGGATTTGGCAGTATGCCCCAAGCGGTATGCTGCATCCGCCGTGCATAGCCGTGAGTATGTAACGTTCGACCTCTGCGGTAATTCGGGAATATTTATCATCGAGTTGTGATACGAGTTCTGTCAGTTCGCTGTCACCAATGCGAACCTGCACGGCCAGTGCGCCCTGTGCCGGTGCAGGCAGGAATTCCTCAGGAGGTAGTATTGCAGAGATTTTGTCGGCCAGACCCAGCCGATTCAAACCAGCACAGGCGACAACAGTTGCGGAATTTCCGCAGCAACAAACAAGTTGATCACTACTGGATACAACACTTCCCAGACAATCTATGAGAGATTGATGGATAACTTCGGGTATGACAACTCCACCAAGCCGGACGATGCATTGAACTGGTACTTGGCTAACTATCCGAAACGCGAACTGGACTCCGGAACTCATCGCCTCGGAACTTTGTCGCGGTCAGGTCGTTACGACTGCGATTTTCGGCCCCAGCAGTAGTAAAGGGCATATCTTGAGTGTTTGGGGTGATGATGGATTATCCAAACCATCCAAGATTTGGGTCACGGATTTCGACCGGGACACAGGTGGAGCTGACCTTAACAGCTACGAGTGATTTTGTCGGGAGAATGCCATGGGGCCTGGCAAAGACTTGTTGGGCCTGAGGTCTGGACCAAACATGGGCTATGTGAAGTATGTAGTGACGCTCTGTCCGATCCCCACCCCAAGCGCTTTCATTCTTGGTAGCATCGGCGTAGGCCTTGTTGGCTGGCTACGCAGATGCAGAACATTATAGATTAATTCTGGCCAGAATATTTACACACCTGCTTACGCGCACTTATCTCCTCCAAAAGTAGCAGGGGCTTTTATTTTTGATAGGGATTGTAAAGCCGCTCTTTTCCTTCTAATTTGTGTTAAAATCCCTTGACCTTACTTCTGATACCCTTCGGCTTGAACTTGGCCGTTGAAGAATGCTTTAACTCTTCTATTTATATAAAGAAAGGAAATTTTTAATTAATTCCTTTTTTTTATGTTCTGAGGTTCGAGAATGCCAAAAGAAAATCCTTAGCGATTTTCAATCTGAAAATTTTTTACGTTGGACCGATAATAGTGTCCATCTTCACGTATAATAATCATAAATCGCTACTAAAATACTCCTTCGCTATTTTTTATTTGAATTGAAACCATCAGTATGGTAAAATAAACAATGATCAAGAAATGGGGGGCTTACGGCAAATTAACTAGTCTACCGATTTTGTTCACTTGAATAAACTCGTCTAACCTGAAGACGGTAGCTTCTTCCAAATCAAATTTGGAGAAAAAAGATGGCTCAAAAGACAACTGTACAAAAGCTAAAAAATTTATGTCTCTTTTTACTGTCTTCAACCACATTATCTGGTGTAGCTCTTTTAGCATACCAAATTTGTGTTTTGTCAAAGCACGGACGCTGGAAAACTTTCGGCTCAAGCCTTGTCTTAGGTAAAATTTTATCGTCCAATTCTCTCCAAGAGCTTTATAATCACGATCTTTGGTTAGGCTTAAACAAAATAATATTCCTAGTTTATAACTTCTCCCTTGCTCTGTTTTTGATTGTGTTTGGCCTCATCTTTATTCGGTTCATTACCAAGAATCTTGATTCATCCCCAACGATTGAACAAAATGAACAGTTGATAATGAAAAACTGGCGGTGTTTATAGAAACGAACGCAGATTAACTGACCGAGGAGACAAATGATGTCTGAAAAAACTCGTTTTTCAAAAAAGGATACAATTGATAAACCACTTACCAGATCTGAACTCAATATTGTTTATATGAAATACTTTGAGGGCCTAGATGACTTAGAGGTGGCCAAAAGGCTTGGTCTTCAGCTTGATCAGGTCAAAGGCAAGATTAAGTCGCCCATTGTCGAAAATTATATCTGTGATGTAGTTCTGCCTTACAAACAAAGACAGAGAATATCAAAAATAAAAGCGTTGCTCGCTGACTCTATAAAACCGTGGATTTATTAGCTCTTTCCGGCATTTTAGCGTTTTCGTTGTTAG
>CAZJIR010000479.1:0-2460 GCA_964546095.1 uncultured Pirellulales bacterium | reverse complement strand
TGACTTGCTTGTTTTTCAGATAGTTGCAGAAATTTTGCAGCTATTAGCTTTAGACCTTTTTTCTCGAATCGTCCGATTATCTCGCCGACCAGATGACGTTGTACAGCATCAGGCTTGATGATAACTAAAGTGCGTTCTGCCATTTAAAAATATTTTTAATTTCCAATCTTCGCTTCTATGAAAGTGATAACAGAATTTTGGAAATTATACTCCCTTGGCAACAATGTAAATTTCAACTCGTCTGTTTTGTGGATTTCCTTTTTTGCCGGCCTTATTTTCCGCTACAGGCCGATACTCTCCGAAGCCTCGTATGCTCATTCGCTTGGCTTCAATTTTGTTACTTGCCATCACATTAAGTACGGATATTGCCCTATGCGCCGATAAATGCCAGTTGGTTGGATGCTTTGCTCGCGTCTCAGGCCGGCTGATGGCAACATCATCCGTGTGACCGGCGATTATAATATCGAATTGTGCGGCTTCTTCGGAATTCAGAATTCCACAAAGCGATTTCACAGCTTCGGTCGCCGAAGATGCAACGGTGTCACTACCCAGGTCGAAGAGCAAATCACTTTTGAACTTTAACATCCCTCGGCCCGAATCATAAGTAATCATATCATTCCCTTTGGCAAAGTCCTCCAGCATAGTGCTCAGTTCCACCGGCAACGCCGCTCCCCCTAAAAGCAGTTTTTCCTGCATCGATGCAATCAGCTCTTTCTTTTTACCAAGGTCTAACTCAAGAGCGGCAATCTCTTGTTTCAAAGCGTCTATCTCGATGTCGCCCTTTTCTTGAGCTGAGGTAAGTCGTCTTTGCAACTGCTCGAGTTGCAGCTCACCAACTTGCAGCTCGCTCTCAAGCTTTTCTATTAGTTCTCGCTGTGTGTTGTTTTTTATCCGGAGGTCCTGAAGTTCCGAGTCACAACCGGTCACAAGAAAAACACAAACACACAAAAGAAAAATCAATGAAAGTTTGGCAGTTCGCATCGTTCAATCCTTTCCAAGAAAATTTTAGCTTTTTCTTTTGATTGTCCTTACAATACACAAACTCTTTATAGACGGGCTTTTACATCCCGATGGGTTTAACATCCACCACCCTCGCCCACAAATAAAACCGATTTGTCGTTATCAGTCAAGAAGAAACTTCACAAAATATCAAAGGTATTTAGTTCTGGATTTTATTTGACTTGCCGGTCTGCCCTATTTTATTATCCGCTGTTCTTCACCGTCTGTAAACTGTGCGATATAAGCCACTATTTTGATGAACATAAGTGAATATAATAGTCACTGTTGAGGCGGTTTGGTATATAATAAATTAATGGACAGCTACAATGGAATCTCATAACATAGTTACCGGACCTATATTTGTTTTTTCGTGATTTGAAGACAGTTTTAATTTACGTTCTGAGCTTGGATTAAGGAAAAGGAGCAATCTATGCAATCTGAAACACAAAAAATCTCTATCAAGGAAAAAGTTGGCTACAGTCTGGGAGATACCGCATCGAATCTGTTTTTTCAAACCTTCATATATTTTATACTTTTCTTTTACACGGATGTTTTTGGCATCACCGCCAAGGCGGCGGGGACTATGTTTTTGATTACTAAAATCTGGGACGCCGTTAACGACCCGATGATGGGTATGATTGCCGACCGAACCAACACCAGATGGGGAAAATTCCGGCCCTATTTAATTTGGATTGCCATACCGTTCGGGGTACTTGGAGCATTAACCTTTACCACACCTGAACTCAATGATGCAGGTAGGCTTATATACGCTTATATCACATATACATTATTAATGATGGCCTATACGGCTATAAACGTACCGTATTCTGCAATAATGGGGGTCATAACACCAAATTCTCATGAACGAACCACAGTTTCCACTTTCCGATTCGTAGCGGCTTTTGCTGCACTGTTTTTCATTCAATACTTCATTCCAACAATGACCGAAGATGCAGTTGATCCAGCGAAGAGTTGGCAATGGACCATGACCATTATTTCCGGGTTGGCGGTTGTTTTGTTTTTAGTTGCTTTCTTTTCGTGCAAAGAGCGTGTTCAACCTCCAAAGGGACAAAAAACCACATTCAAGCAGGACCTTACTGATTTGATTTCCAATAAGCCTTGGTTATTAGTGGGCATTGCCACCGTCTTCCAGCTCATATTTCTTTGTATGCGAGGTGGAAGCACGTTGTACTATTTTACGTATTTTGTTAAAGACCAGGAGATAATGTTATTCGGAAAAGCCTTTAGTTTATCCTATTCAAAGCTATTTTCTATATTCACGATGTCGGGGACCGCTTTTACGATAATCGGAGCCATTCTAACGACACGTATTAGTAAAGTCTTCGGCAAATCACTAACTTATGCAGTCTCTTTGGGTATAGCCGGTATAACTGCAGGTCTCTTCGTTTTCTTAGGCCCACAAAGTCTCGCTCTTATGTTTGTTCTCAATTTTATTGTATC
>CAZJIR010000478.1:0-2461 GCA_964546095.1 uncultured Pirellulales bacterium | reverse complement strand
GATTCTGCGAAACGCATTCAGAGCTACTTACGGGTTCGGTTTTGTTTATGACCGTAATTTTGCAGATAGAGATTTCGGTACTCACAGGCCTTTCCCCGGTTGGTTCTAAAACTAAAGGCATTAGCTGCTGTTAGTATTCACTATGGTGGAAAAAATCACATCATCTATTGCAAAAGGGCCTGACTTTGCGTAAAAAAGCAGAATGGAAGCCCAGACACAACAAAAAAAAATAATTCTGCCGCTTCAAAAACAACAGTGGCGCCAACTCGGTCTGCATAATTACATTAAGATATTGATAATAGGAGCGCTGTTTTATTATCTTTATCACAATGAGATTGAAGAGATTGTTCGCAGCTGGCTTACTGACAGCAGCTGGTCGCACGGCTTTTTGATTCCGATATTCAGTTTATACTTTGTCAACCAGCGCAAAAAAGAGATTCTTCACTGCGTTGAGAATCATCAATTTAAGCCGAATTATCTTGGTCTGTTTTTTCTGATTTTCGGCATTTTGTTTTATCCTTTTAACATTGTTCAACTCCAATACGGGTACTTGAGACCGATTGGTATGATAGCGACTCTTGGAGCGATAGTATTGTTTTTAGGTGGGTGGCGTTTGGTGAAATATACGTGGCTGCCGATAGCATTTTTAATATTTGCCGTACCATTACCCCGCAGATATTATGTTAGTATGACAATGCCGATGAGGCACCTTGCTGCTGTTGTGGCAACTGCGTTGCTTAATCTGGTTAGTGGGATGCAAGCAACTGTTAATGGCGTAGTGATAGACGTGATTTATAAGGGGCAGCACCTGGAGCCATCACTTAATGTTGCCGAAGCCTGCAGTGGAATGCGTCTGCTGGTGGCATTTTTGGCTTTGGGTGTGGCTATGGCCTATTTGCACTATCGGCCTATATGGCAGCGAACTGTCCTGTTAGTTTGCACAATACCCATTGCGATATTGTGTAATATTGTGCGAGTGACAGTTACCGGCTTTATTTATGTGTTGATTCATCCTAAGTACACGCAGGGTATTTATCATGATGTGCTTGGATTAGCGATGCTGCCATTAGCATTTGGTATATATGGTTTTCTTGCGTGGTTTATGTCGAATTTATTTACTGAAGAAGCTGATGTTGTTGCAAGAGATGTTGTAATTAACGAGCATAATACATAATGAGAAATATGAGAAGTAATATAAGAATTTATTTACAGCCGGCGTTTTTAATTTGTGTGATTGTGCTTGGAATGGCCGGGGGAGGTATGTCGCTTGCCATAAAAAGTTTCGGAGTATATCTAAAGAAGGAACCATTGCCATTGAGAAAATCCCTAGAATTTTTAGATGAAGATGGTTTGGCTCCCTACACAGTGGCACCAAATGAAAAATATAAAATCGAAAACAAGGACATAGTTAAAGCATTAGGAACCGAAGATTACATTCAGTGGATTTTAGAAGATATTAATGAACCGGCTAACAGTTCTGTTAAGAAATGTATGTTGTTTATAACTTACTATCAACTTCCGGATAGGGTGCCACACGTTCCAGAGGAATGCTATACGGGTGGAGGCTTTCAGAAGTTGGCATCTGATAGTGTAACGTTTTCGATAAAAGACAACACCGGATTCGAGAGAAAAATTAATGGCAAACATATTGTCTTCGGCAGTGTGAAAGCCAATCTCTGGCGTAGGGGAGGAAAATTTCCAGTTTTGTACTTCTTTAAGGTCAATGGAGATTATGCCGGTAGCAGAGAGGAAGCTCGAATAGCTTTGAATAAGAACCTTTTCCGTAAATCATCGTATTTTTGCAAGATAGAGCTGGTTTTTAACCAGACTTTGATTCCACCAGATAAGGAGCAGGCGGTTAAAGCCGGCGAAAAGCTCCTGGCTGTAATTTTGCCCATTTTAGAAACAGAACACTGGCCCGATTGGGAGAATTAAGGCTTGATACACGAAAATGAAATAACAAAATATCAAATACGAGGTTAATTTATGGCGAACAGGAGGTTAAATAAAAAAGTTGCTCTGATAGGCTCTGTTATTTTCATAGCTATTGTTTTAGGTGTTATATTAGCAATATTGCATTTGAGCCGAGACCCGGAGGAGTTTATCAAAGATGGCGAAGCGGCTTTAAATGTAGCTCACCAGGCTACGGATGAAAAGATAAAAGAACAAAGCTATGAAAGGGCTGAAAACCATTTTCGAAGTGCGTATGCTAGGGCAAAGACTAACCTTCTTAGAGAAGAGATTCTTTTCAAAATGGTGGATATGTACCTCGAAATTAAGGAATGGCCCTTTATATTAGGATGCTGGGATGAACTAATAAGAATAAATCCGAACAACGCAAAAGCCCGATATGGGAGGTTAAAGTACTTTTATATACTGGCCGATAGCGGTGCCTTCGGAGCCTGGCAGGAAGTGCGGGAACAGGCGACGGAATTTCTGGAAGTAGCAGAGAACATGGGTC
>CAZJIR010000477.1:0-2463 GCA_964546095.1 uncultured Pirellulales bacterium | reverse complement strand
GAGGCATCCGATGAGTGTAAAGAAATTTTCGACAAGAAAGGCCCTGCACTGGCAGTGGCAGCCGGCCTTGCTATGAGGTCGATATAACGGGTTGTTGAAAAAGACCGAAAGATATACGAGCAATGAGACATGAAATTATGTTTACGATAGATTTATTAAAGGGACAGGGCGTTCCAATTAAGATCAGGCCCTTAGGCATAGCTATTGCCGCAGTTACTATTGTACTGCCAATCATTGCAGCGATAACAATGTTTGGCTTTTATTTAAATGATAAAATCATCGTATCAGTAAAGAAGCAGGAAATGACGAGATGCCAAGCAGAGATTGACAAATTGTCGGATGCCGTGGAACTTCAAAAATCATTCGAGAGAAAGAAAATCGTTTACAAAGCGTGTTTGTCAGAAGTTAATTCTTCTCTTAACAGATATATCCAATGGTCCCCTGTGCTGTTGACAATCGTAGAGAACCTACCGAAAACAGTTAAGCTGACCGGCCTTGATGTAAAGGAACATTTTGTAAGAAAAAAGGTTCCCAAAAAAGATAACCCACAAGAAAAGATTGAAATCAATGTGCCCGTAAAAACCTTGCGGGTCAGTGTCAGCGGCAGTCCACAACATAACTGTGATAAAGCAGTCAAAGATTTCCGGGACAGTCTTCGCTCATCAGCTACGCTGGGGCCGAAGCTTGAGAATATCGTAGTTTCGCAGGAATCCGGCATACTCGAAGGACAGGATGTGGCTTCTTACGAGATAGACTGTGTCTTTAAGCCGAGGTTGTAAAATGTCTTGTTTGAAGATTTATAAAAAATATTTTGTGACAACAGGACTGACATGGGCAGCATGCTTTGTAGTGTTTTTGTTTGTCTATATGCTCGTGTTAGCACCACAGAAAGACTACAAAAAGAACATCGAAAGAGAGCTTACCGAGAAAAAACAGATTTATGAGTCCGCCCTACGAACGGCACAAGAAGAGACGAGAATCCAGCTAAACGAACAGGTTGAAGGTTTGCGAAGCAGATTGAAGGACTTCGTAATCGACTTTGAAGATTCGGCTAATTTGACGTTTGATATAAGTCAGGTTGCCAATGAGCAGAAGGTTTTTTCCTTTAGCATTAAAAGTAAAAACAGCCGTGGGCTATCAGCAATACCTGATTGTAAATACATCAGCGAGAACTTCATGGATATCAACTTTACCGGAGGTTTTCATCAATTTGCAACATTCCTTAATGCGTTGGAGAGACATCGACCGGTTCTTTTCGTGAACTCGTTTACAATTACCCACTCACAACAGGAATACTCAAGCTATCAAGTAAGTCTTAATGTAGCAGCCCTTGTCAGAACACAGCAGGATAGTAAAACCGCCGATAAAGGCTCGGCGCATGCTTATGCCAAAAAAATATGAGAACAATAGCTATAGCAAATCAGAAAGGTGGTTGCGGTAAAACAACCACAACGGTGAACCTCGCCGTTGCTCTTGCAGAGAAAAGCAAAAGGACGCTGATAGTCGACCTCGACCCACAAGGTCACAGTTCGATAGGATTAGGATGTGATCCTGAAAAATTAAATATGACCATCTACGAGGCTCTCACGAAGGATGGAATCTCAATCTCCGACGCTATTGTGGGCACGAAAGTCGAATGGCTTAGTCTGGTACCAAGCAATGTTCTGCTTTCAGGCGCCGAGATTGACCTAAGCAGCGTGGCCGAAAGAGAATTTGTTCTCGCTGAGAAGCTCAAGCCACTATGTGATTCCTATGATATGTGTGTCATCGACTGCCCTCCATCGCTGAGTCTGCTGACTCTTAACGCACTTGTTGCCAGCACTGACGTCATCGTGCCTGTTCAGGTGCATTACTATGCAATGGAAGGTCTTAAACAACTATTCGAGACAATGGGCATTATCAGAGAGCATATGAAACCCTGCGATGTAAAAATCTCAGGTTTATTATTGACCTTTATAGAAAACAGAACAGTACTGAGCAAACAGATTCAACAGCAAATGCGTGAATTTTTCGGTGACTTAGTTTTCGATACGGTTATTCACAAAAGCGTCAGGTTGGCCGAGGCCCCCAGTGCCGGCGAGTCGGTTTTAACTTACGCCCCTGAGAGCCGGGCGGCCGCCGAATACAGGGCTTTAGCTGAGGAGGTAATCAATAGCAAAACTTCAATTGAACAAGATAACCAATGGTCAAATTCTGGCAAGGAGCTAATAAATGTCAGAGAGTAAACGGAATAAGGCAGGATTACACAAGAAAATCTCATCGATTTTCAAAGGGATACCGGTTCAACAAAACGACGATGTCCAACAGCCTCATGAAGTGACTGAATCGCAATCCACGAATCATACCGAACCGGCAGCACCGAGCCTGAAACCCCAGGCTCCAGAGCCTCAAGAGCCACAGTTCATAGAGTCAAAGCAATCTCTGGTTCCGGAGCCGGTTCAATCCCCTTCCCCGAAGCCCGAG
>CAZJIR010000476.1:0-2495 GCA_964546095.1 uncultured Pirellulales bacterium | reverse complement strand
TGTTCGTAATGGCAGGGCCCTGTGTTATTGAAAGCGAAGCCTGTTGTATGGACATCGCGAACAGGCTTGTAGATATCAGCGTAAAGACTAATGTGCCGATGATTTTCAAAGCCAGTTTCGACAAGGCCAACCGCTCCAGCTTACACAGTTTTCGAGGACCAGGTATGGAAAAAGGATTAGAGACCCTTGCGGCGGTTCATCATCAGACCAAACTGCCAGTTATGACCGATGTGCATGAGCCTGCTCAGGCCGCTATAGCCAGTGAGGTTGTGGATTGTCTCCAGGTACCCGCTTTTCTATGCAGGCAAACCGATTTGCTTTGTGCCTGCGCACGAACCGGCAAGCCTGTGAATGTAAAGAAAGGACAGTTTCTCTCTCCCGAAGAAATGAAAAATGTAGTCGAAAAGATTCAGGCTTGTGATAACAAAAAAATAACAATCACAGAGCGAGGCACGTTTTTTGGCTACAATCGACTCGTTAATGACATGACCGCCATTGAGCAGATGAAAAATTTCGGGCACCCTGTTGTCTTCGACGCTACCCACAGTACCCAGCAACCCGGCGGACTTGGCAATGCCAGCGCAGGGCAACGGGAAATGGCTCCAATACTTGCAAAAGCAGCAATCGCAGCCGGCGCAAACGGCCTTTTTATAGAAGTTCATACCGAGCCGGAAAAGGCAAAATCTGACGCCGCCTGTATTATGCCAATAGATTGGCTCGAAGGTTTGCTGAAAACCTGCAAAAAAATTTTCGAGATTGTACACGGATAAAAAGTGACCAGCAAAAAAAAATATTTCTATGGGCCGGTGCCTTCACGAAGGCTGGGGCTTAGCTACGGCGTTGATATCGTGCCGTTCAAGGTTTGTACGCTTGATTGTGTCTATTGCCAGCTCGGTAAAACTATTACCAAGACTATCATACGCAGGGATTATGGACCCACGGAGCCGATTTTTACCGAATTAAGAACAACTTTGGCTGAAGGTTTGGAAACTGATTTTATCACTATTGCAGGCTCCGGTGAGCCAACATTGAATTTAAGGCTCGGCGAACTTATAGACGGCATAAAAAAAATGACTAATATTCCTGTGGCTGTTCTAACAAACGGCACTTTATTCTACCAAAAAGATGTTCGTGCGGATTGTGCAAAGGCCGATGTAGTAATGCCTTCATTGGATGCCGGCGACGAACAGAGTTTCCGGCAGATAAATCGCCCACATCGGGATATTAACATTAAAAACCTGATTTCGGGCTTAAGTACATTCAGGGATGAATTTGACGGGCAGATATGGCTCGAGGTATTTTTTGTCGAAGCTCTTAACACCGATGCCGAGCAAATTTCCAAAATTAAAAAAGCCATAGAATGTATTCGCCCCGACAAAATTCATCTGAATACCGCCGTGAGGCCCACTACTGAAGCCGGTATAAAAAAAGTGGACACCACAAAGCTACAGGCTATAGCCTCACAATTAGGCCCAAAGTGTGAGGTTGTGGCTGATTTTTCACTAAGCCACCACGGCAAGCAATCTAAAAATCAAGCCGAAAATATAAATGAATCAGGATTAGACTTTACAAAAGATTTCAAATCAGAAGCTCTATTATCAATGCTGAAACGCAGGCCTTGCTCTCTGGATGATATATGTTCGGGCCTTGGCATTGGCCATAATCAAGCGTTGAAAATTGTCACTTACCTTCGAGACAAAGGGGTAATTCACTCCGAGGAACAAGAAGGAAGAATCTTCTTCAAGGTCAAATAAGAGCGTAACCTTCCACTGCCCAGCAGTCAGACAATACAAAATATATCTAAATTTAACCTCAATCTGGCAACATTCACATTCATTTTTGTAAAGCCAGGCGTCTTATTGGCCGATAAAAGCCTTGTAATGTTTTCCGCAATGTTGATTTTATCGCATTTTGCTGAAGAAAATTAAAATTTGGGCTTTAGTAATTTGGTTTTAGGCCGATAAAAAGCATAGGCTTTTATAACGATACGTAATGAACTTTATCTTCCAATTGATTTTGCCTTAAATTGAGACTGCTCGTAGTAATGAAGAAAATGAAGCGACAACTGGTTTTAAACAAAGGGGTAGAAAAGTTCATTTTTCGTTATGAGAGCGGGCGGGAGGATGAACTTTTAGACGCTCTGATCGAGCAGGCAAAAGATGAGCGGACAGATTTTGATTGGTTTGATGCAGCCGTCCTAAGTTTCAAATTAACACAGTCACTTATTGGTCAAGCTGACGAACTCTTAGGTGAGAACTCAGATACTCAGATACATGTGAACTAATCCGGGCAGAAGGTGACATTTGTCAAAATAGTAATCAACGCAATTGTTTGATTAAAAAGTTAAGAAAATCCCCGATATATTAAACAGGCAGGAAGATTATGGAAGAGAGTATAACTATCCAAAAGTTTTTAGATTACCTGAGATTTGAAAGACGTTTCTCCGAACATACAGCCAAATGTTACGGTGCCGACCTGACCCAGTTTGGTGAATT
>CAZJIR010000475.1:0-2496 GCA_964546095.1 uncultured Pirellulales bacterium | reverse complement strand
TTGTTCCGCCTGTTGCCAATAAATCGTCGACCATTAAAACCTTCGCCTGGTTTTTTATGGCATCACTATGCACTTCCAGAATGTCGGTCCCGTATTCTAAATCATAACTGATACTTTCTGTTTTGGAAGGCAGCTTGCCTTTCTTCCGTATAGGCACAAAGCCGGCTCCGAGCTTTTCCGCAACCGCCGCACCGAATATGAATCCTCTGGCCTCCACAGCAGCGACATACTTGATACCGGCCTCCATAAAATCGGCGCACAAAGCATTCACCGCTGCTACAAGAGCTTTCGGGTCGGCTAACAATGGTGTGATATCACGAAACAAAATCCCCTTCTTAGGCCAGTCGGGTATGCTGCGAATGTGTCTTTTCAGGTCGATCTCTTTACTTATCATTTTTTTACCTTCCCTGGTAACTTTAAACAATATAATCGTCTAAACAGATATGTTACTTATATGCCATCATTATGAGTATATTATTTATGAAATGCAAGTTTTTTGAAATGTTATTCGGCGTTATTCTTCGTTCATAAATTCGTAAAGCTTGGTCAGGGCATCGCGCCGAATCTGGCGAATTCTCTCTCGCGTCAGGCCCAATTGCTTAGCGATATCTTTCAATGGCATCGGTTTATTTCCATCAAGACCGTAATGCAGTCTCAGGATACTCGCTTCCCGCGGATCGATTTCATTCAGCAATTTTACGGCCTTGAATTTTTCTTCAACCGCAGATAATACATCCTCCGGCCTGCAGGCATTTGGGTCCTCCAGGATGGCCTCAAGCATTTGGTCCTCATCCGAAACATCATCGCTATAAGACTCGCTTACAGAGCCAAGGACATCGATAATACGGTACACGAGTTTTGCCTTGCGCAACGGCAAATTCATAATTTCAGCCATTTCTTCAACACTCAACGTTCTTCCGAGTTTGGTCTCAAGCTCGGCCGATGTATGCCGCCATTGATTTATCAACGCTACCATATAGGTGGGAATATGAACCGGCTGAACATTCTCAAGCAGTGCACGCCTGATACTTTGTTTTATCCACCACGCCGCATATGTGCTGAAACGAACCCCCCTGTCAGGGTCAAAATAATCTACCGCTTTTATAAGACCGAGATTACCCTCTTCAATCAGGTCGCCGAGACTCATTCCCCTGCCGCCGTATTTCTTGGCGATATTTACAACCAGCCTGAGGTTACTTCGCACTAATCGTTCTCTGGCCAACTGGTCATTTTCTTCAGAAACCAGTTTACCCAACGAACGCTCCTCCTCCACGGTAAGCAGCGAGGCCTCGTCGATTTCTTTCAAATACTCCTTTATGGTAGCATCAAAAGCTATAGCCAGCTCCCGCCCGGCCGACAAGCCTTCCGGCTCCAGCCATAAGGGCAAAGTTGGGGTTCTACCTCACCTCCTTTGTTATAAGACGTTTGGCTCCCTGCCAGACACAAACCTAATTGAGCTATCGGTTAAATATACCTGCGGGTTTAGCCACTCAAATTAAAACCTGCCCCCTTGCCCACGCTTTAAGGCCACCCCCATGATTGATGATAATTCTTTTTTTACTTTTTCAGACACCACCCCGATAACAACGTCAAATATTATACGCATCACATGTATTGGTCAGATGTACCTAAAGCAAAAGAAGAAAAAAATCAAAATCAATATCGAATCTCCAGCTCTGGCGAAATCACCTATAAAAACAGAGGCTCATACCGTGTTTATTGGTATAAGCCCCGAATTAATACAAATCTGTTGTCCTTATTATCCGTCATTGCGGGTTCGCCAGAGGCGAACGCGGCAATCTCAATTACCCACCAAGTCCACCACTATTACCATTAGGTATCGATTCAGGTTGTGGAAGAAACAGCCGAATATCGTCAAAGTACACGATACCTGAACCGCCGGGCTGCGGATTGTTCCTGTCACCAAATCCAATTCCAATCGTATCAACGTTGCTAAGGTCCACACCCTGGTCTGCAAACGCCTGCAGGTCGATACTCCATTCGGTCCACCCACCTATCAACGATGCATCCGGATTGTCATGATAGACAACAGCACCGTCATTGAGAACTACATACATCGGTGCGGAAGTATTGCTGGCTATTCCGATATCCTGGTTCGTCCACGGCTGACTGACATTACCGGTGATACGAACATCAGAAAATACAGCTTCACACGTCACACCGGCGTTATGGCTGGTTACCGCCAAACCTACATTCACAGTCGAACCCATCGTAACCAGATTGGTATCAAGCTCTATCCATAAACTTCCGTCGGTTGAATAAAAGGCCGTAAAATTACCGCCAATGTCACGCTCTAATCTCACCCACACCGGTGCCGCAATTCCGGCATCTGTCGTCTCGACGGTGACATCACCATTCATAATGCGACGTTGATAGGAAACACCCTGACCAGGCGTGATAACCATCATAGCATGGCTGGAATCCGGCTCCAGCGTATTACGTATCATTACGCCGGCCTTGGCCCAGGGGTCCGTA
>CAZJIR010000474.1:0-2497 GCA_964546095.1 uncultured Pirellulales bacterium | reverse complement strand
TTACAGTAGGTATTCCCGGTTATATACTGCCAATGGATATTAATGCTAAGCTTTTTTTGAATTACGCCAAGGATGTGGCTTCGATTAAAGTCGAGCCTGAAGGTGCGATTGAGGTTGAAAAGAAATCTCCCACAAAAGGCAGCTGGAATGACTACACTCTGCATGGTAAGAAATGGGGCCGGACAAGTCTAACAATAACATACGAAGATGGCCTTAAACAGTCAATTCAATATTATGTAATTAAGCCATCGGTACAGGCGGTAGCTGACATGGGTAACTTCCTAATGACAAGGCAGTGGTTTACTGAGCCCAACGACCCCTTCGGCCGGATTCCTTCGGTTATGAGTTATGACCGCGAGGAAAATAAAATAGTAGCGCAGGATAGCCGCGTCTGGATTGCCGGCCTGGGTGACGAAGGAGGTTCCGGCTCGTGGGTGGCCGCCGCTATGAAACAGTTCGGCCAGCCAAATAAGGAAGAACTCGTCAAGTACGAGCAATTCATCAACAACGTTTTGTGGGGTGGTATTCAGTATAGTGAAGGCCCACGTCAGTACGGTGTTCGTAAGAGCATGTTATACTACGAACCTAACGAGATGCCAGAAGGTTATTATGACAGCAATATCAACTGGGGGTCGTGGACGAGCTGGAACAAACGCCATGCTCAATCTATTGGCCGGGCTTATAACTATCCCCACGTAGCAACCGCATATTGGGCGATGTATCGCCTGGCGCGCAATAATGTTGGCTTCGTTACCAGCCACGAGTGGCAGTGGTACCTCGACCGTGCCTTTCAAACGGTGAAGTTCCTCACAGGTCGAAACGCCAACGGGCGCTACAACGTAGGCTACATCAACATGGGTTTGATGGAAGGCACTATCTTTGTCAAGATATTGAAAGACATGAAACGTGAGGGCTGGGAGGAAAAAACCGCCTTACTGGAGACCCGGATGAAGGAACGCGCAGACCGCTGGATAAGGCAAGCCTATCCTTTTGGTAGTGAGATGGCCTGGGACTCTACCGGTCAGGAGGAGGTTTACGCATGGTGCAAATATTTCGACTATAACGATAAGGCCCTTGTTTCGCTTAACTCAATCATCGCTTATATGCCCACTTTGCCACACTGGGGTTATAATGGCAATGCCCGCCGCTACTGGGACTTTCTGTACGGAGGTAAGCTAAGGCGTATCGAGCGTCAGTTGCATCATTATGGCTCGGGACTCAACGCCATTCCTGTGTTGAACGAATATCGTGAACATCCAGATGATTTCTATCTTCTGCGTGTTGGTTATGGCGGCGTGATGGGCGCATTGTCAAATATCGACCAGGAAGGATTTGCCTCTGCGGCGTTCCATTCATTCCCGTCCACACTCAAGTGGGATGCCTATTCAGGCGATTATGGTCCCAATTTCTTTGGCCATGCTATAAATACTGCCACATACATTATCGACCATCCTGAACTTGGATGGCAGGCCTTCGGAGGCAATGTGCAGATTGATGGTGATATGATTAAAATTAAAACGCTTGACTCCCTACGCAAACGAGTTTACGTAGCGCCCTTTGGCTTGTGGTTAACACTCGATGCAGGCAAATTCGAGAACGTTACAATTAACACCAAAAACAAGACCGTGCGTCTGGGCCTGGCCTCGGCCACGCAATATACACCCAAGGCTCGCTTGCATATCGAACAGCCTGCCAAAATCGATAATATTGGGACATTCAGACCCACAATAGACATAGCTTCCCAACGGGGCGCCTTTGATGTGCCACTTAAATCCGGAAAGACATGGGTCGAGCTAAGTCAGGAGCGTTAAATTGTTAACTGGATGATATATCTTCAACTTCACTTATCGTTTTTGGTATTTTTTTGCCTAATACACGACAGCCCTTTTCTGTCACTAAAACGTTGTCTTCTATTCTGATACCGCCAAAATCAATATATTTCTGAACCATATCATAGTTTATATATTGCGAGTTTTTCTTCTTTGCCATCCATCGGTCTATCAATTCAGGAATGAAATAAACTCCCGGCTCTACCGTTAATACAAAGCCTGCCTCGAGCGCTTTGCCAAGCCTCAAAGACTTCCAGCCAAACTCAGGGTTTCGTTTAATTGTATCCGTATAGCCGACGTAATCTTCTCCCAGTGCTTCCATATCGTGCACATCCAGTCCTAACATGTGCCCTACACCGCATTGAAAGAACAATGTATGTGCACTCGCATGAACAGCTTCTTCAACGTCTCCTTTCATTAATCCCAGTTCCTTTAAGCCGGATGCAAGGCTCTGGCAGGCGAGAAGATGTACCTGCCTGAATTCAACGCCCGGCTTTATCACTTCAATCGCTCTTTCTTGTGCGTTCAGGATAATAGTATAAATTTCCTTTTGCCTTTGTGAAAATTTACCACCTATAGGAATCGTTCTGGTAATGTCACTTGCATAGCCAAGAGTGGATTCTGCGCCCGAATCGTTAACAGCAATATCTCCTTGCTTCATTATGTTT
>CAZJIR010000473.1:0-2524 GCA_964546095.1 uncultured Pirellulales bacterium | reverse complement strand
GCCTGGGAGGATAAGTTCAAACGAGAGAAAATAGAAAATATCTCCATTTTACTCAATGCTGCAATCGAAGCCCGGAGCAAAGTCGGCCTGAAAATGAATATCAAAAAGGACGATTTAGAGTCGATACTAAAGATTTTACCTGCCGAAAAAAGCCCAACTGTCTCATCCCTGGCCGATGAGGATTATGTGGCAATAGAAGTGATTCTCGAAGATGAAATTGAACGGTCACTCGTACCTGTTTTGAAGCGAGCAGGTGCTT
This sequence comes from uncultured Pirellulales bacterium, assembly GCA_964546095.1. GTDB lineage: Bacteria > Planctomycetota > Phycisphaerae > Sedimentisphaerales > Anaerobacaceae > NIOZ-UU13. The sequence goes on along the minus strand of CAZJIR010000473.1, from coordinate 2,265 downwards.
CGGGCATAATCACCTATCCCCTCAACAAGGTTATACACTGACAATCGATTGTCTGCTTTTTTTAATATCTTCTACAAGTTGTCAATTGTCAGAGTGTGGATTTAGATATTTGAATTCAAAAAAGAACCCATCCGGCCTGCTCAGACCATAAGAAGCAGATAAGCCGAAGTACTTACGAACCTCGTCGAATTCGGGCAAAAGACCGAAATCGAGCAAATCAGCTCCCGCCTGTGAGAACATTAAATATGGTAAGGGCGAACCCGACCTTACTTCAACACCTACCTGTGTTTCCGAATCTGTGCTTTTACTTTCGCTTGTTTGCTTTTTTACGCTGCGCAACTCGGACCATAAGATTTCAATCGCATCTGCATTGTTTTCCAAAGTGGCTACTCCGACAACCGAAGGAATAATCGATTTTGCCTTGTTAAACCACTTTGCAGAATCTAATGATACGGCCCCCGTGCTGTTCAATGTACGAATTGCCTGTTCAACAATGGATTCGATTGAGAAAATCAGATGAGTGTCGGTAACAGTAAAAGCAAACTTTTTCATTTGAGGGGTCTCTGGTGTACCGATGATTTGCAAAGGTCTCTTCTGTCCGGGCATAAAAGCAGGGAATATATTCCGCATGTCGAGTAAATAAATAGTGTGGCCGAGGAGCTGCCGTCTGGTGTCAGGATTGTTCGCAGGTGAGATTTTGCTGTGTAAAAGCGATAAAGATTTTTCAAGGGCATTGCGGTTGTTTATCTCCACAGCAAAAAGTGATTGTCTTGGCATCGGTGTGCTGACGTTAGATGGACGTTCACTTGTGCTTTGTGAGATAATAATTTGTGAGCCAAGGTGGTCAATTATATCAGCTTTCAATTGCAGCGGCGGTTCCCCTTGAGGACCTGGTGGCACGAGCGGCATATACATTATAGCACCAAATTGTGGTGATATGCTGTTCAGAATATTACCAAGTGTCTCGAATGCCTTTCTGATATTTATATTCGCAAATGATACCGAATACGCTGAGTTAGAGATAAAACGAGGGGCTCTAAAAGCGGCCGATTCTACTTCAAGCATTTTACAGATGCCTTGTTTTGAACCTATTACTCTCAGAAACATTGTTCCAAAAAGGCTTATGCCGGATGGTTGCGCAGAATCGCCCAGACCGATTGAATAACCAAAAGATGTAACATTATCAATACCTATGTTGCCTATGATCGTCTTTGCTTTACCGGTGGAATCCTCGGCAATTGTTGTTTTAAGTATTTGCTTTATATTGACATAGGCATCAATCTGTCCGTTGGTGGATGATTTAATGGTTTTCATTGTGGTTATATAATCGGAATCATCGGCAAGTGTGGGGCTCTCGGCGCCTTTGATATGTGCAACGGCGAATTTTATAAAATCCTGATTTACAGCCCCAATCAGAGAATCATCAGTAAAACAATAGCTAACAGATTCCGAAGGTTTAGGGCCTATCGTTATAATATCGACGCCGCGGTAATTTATACTTTGACGGTAGTAGCCATCCTCAACCACCTCTTTGACCATTTTATCAACCAATTCTTTGACCTTGTCTATTTCCTGTCCCCACTGGGTTAAAAGTAAAAGAGGTGGGTCATTGGAATCTTTTGTCTGCTCGTTCAGTATTAGAGCTACAGCTACTCTGCCCTGAGGTAATACTTCTTGATTAAATATTATGTCGGACAGCTCATTATTCTGTTTCTGCATTTTTTCCTGCAATTTAGTTTTGAGATTATTGACAAAGGGAACCATTGCCTGGTCTTTATAGAGTTTATAAAAGTCGGTTTTTTCAAACTGCCGCCTGAGCTGATTAAAATCATTAATATTTATTAGCAGGACAGTATCGGGTGGAACGAATTTTGCGGTATTACCAATGCTTTGTGCCTGTATAGAGACCGATGTGAATAGAAGCACAAAAATACAGGAATATAATACTGTTGGGGCACCGGTCACTTTTTGACCTGTGCGTTTGAGAGTAAGTTTCGTGATGTGTATCATTTGAGTTCCTTTCGGCAAATTACCCCTCAGTGTTAACTATTCGCCGGCAGTTGATGATTCGGTATTTATCACTTTTTCTTCGGCAATTTAGGTCTGGCTTTGTTTAGCCTTCTATCCGGCTGAAGGTATCGATAACCTGTGTTCGGGTTATCCTTATCGTAGGTGAATGCATCACGGTTTTCTATGAAATGCTTAACGTAGTTGATAGGGATTGCAAAGCCAATACCTACATTGCCTGCCCAATACCTATGCCCC
>CAZJIR010000472.1:0-2533 GCA_964546095.1 uncultured Pirellulales bacterium | reverse complement strand
CTGTTCGGCTTTATCGCCATCCTGTTCAATCCGCTAATTCCAATTCACCTTTCGCGAGAACTTTGGCAGCCGATAGATGTAATATGCGCCATATTATTTACCCTAAGCTTGTTCATTTTGAAAAATCCAGTGAAAAAAGAAAGGTAGTAACGCTATGAATTTCAGATGTGTTTCCAAGTGGCTTGAAAAGAAGATTAAATCACTGCTATTTGCTGCTATAGCAATGACACTCGTTGGCGCCATCGGCTATTATATTGGTTCCTCAAATCAAGAAGAAAGTTCAGACCTTCAATTAGTATCTAATCCGATGACAGAGATTAAACGAATACCCTCCACAAAAAAGAACATCGTTGAAGAGATGGGTCAAGAGCAAATTGCTGCATCGTTGACATCGCTGACGGCTTCAAAACAAACAGAGGGTGGTTTAGAACATCAAAAACAGAAGGCAAGTGAGCATTACGCAAGTAAAGTCCGGGAATCAAACCAATCAGTCTCTTTGTCGAAAATATCTACGCAACGAACACAAACAGGCTCACAAGAATTAAGACCCATAAAAGCATCAAATAGCTTCGTAATGTCAAAATTCACTCCACAAAAACATCTGGATAAACAACTTGAAGACCTTCAAAATTACTTTAAGGTCCAAGAGAAAAATCTGCGCGAACGTAGATTACCACCGGAACAGCATAATATCCTCATTGCCCGAATGCAAGCTGACTACGACGCCAAGAAATATGCTCTTGAGCAGGCAAAACGGCAGTTAGAAACAATAAAAAAACTAATAAACACTGGTGCTATCACCCCGGAAGCAGGAAATGAGGCAATGTGGCGGTTAGTCCTGCCTGAAAGAACACATGAAGCTTTATTCCAAAAACCAACTCAACCAGAGATTGGCCAATAAGAGATTATGCAACCAGTTTTGTATTCAAAGGTGCCTTTATGGAATGGCTAAGAGAAGGCGACAGATTATTTCAAAATGACAATAACACTTCTACATTAAATGCTTGTCTTGGATACACTGCTGCTTCATTATCTTCAGTAGCAGAAAAATATAAAGAAGCAGCCGACGCACTCGCTAATTCAGCAGCCAAAGGTAATGTGATTCTTGACAGAGCGATTCTTCCAATAGCTTTCTTATACCGTCAATATCTTGAGTTGCTGATTAAAGATATCATCTACACAACTCGTCGTATCGAGAATGAGGGCAATAATTATCCGCGTCATCATAATCTTAAAAATCTTTGGGCTGAAGCAATGCGCCTATTTAAGAAACACTATGGACAGGAGACCCCCAAAGAACTTGATTATATGCAGCCTATTATCGATGATCTTCATACTCGTGACCCTAAGGCTGTCTATTTTAGATATCCACCTGATAAGGATGATTATTGGAGAATTGATCTTCATAATTTTTGTGAAGTGATGAACCGTGTCGACTCTCTTCTCGGCTGTATTTTGAGTGACCTTGGTCAAAAGCTCGATTATGCGATCGAGATGGAACCCTAAATAATAAAGCAGCTTAAATCAATGTTCTATGTAATCCAGACATGTGTTTCCTCATATGGTAACCACAGAAATAATAGCTGATCGAAGGGACTCAATATGGGAAAAATATACTACCGTGATTTTAATAGTCCAAAGGAAGTTTCGTTAGGTGATATAAAAAAAGATAAATTTGGCAAAGTCGTCCAGATTGAGTTTGATTTCAAAGATGCCGGTTACGAGTACAACTTTAAGCTTCTGCATCCGCATAAACCGATGAAATACAACGGAACCGGTAATAATGTTGAATGGGACAATTTACGTGAAGAACTGGGCATTGTAGAAATCACCCGTATCGTGGTTCAAAAAAACTCGAATTCCACTTCCATTTCCTTCCGACGATACGATGATATCGAAATCAATATCGTATGTAAGGATGTTATTGGTTTGCCAAAGTGTCCTAAGTAAGACAGGATGGATTGCACCTTAAGATTCCGAAGTATATGTTAGCCCATTTGACCGTTTATCTCATCGAGCAATTTCTCATAATATTCCGTGCGCCCTATGTGTTGAAGATCCCACCAATTGTTATCCACTGCCCGCTGAACTCTCTCCAGGGGCATAACATCTCCATGCATATCCCGATCAAAGGATATAATTAATACGGCCTCTTGCGGGATAACTGGTCCGACCGACAGGAATCCATGCGACGGTAGGACACAATGTATCTGCTTGTACCGACTAAAAGCTGGGTCTTGTGATTCGAGCCAACGGTCGAACTTATGCTTGATGATTTTCACAACTTCTTGCTTCGAAAGTAATCTATCGTTGCCCATGATAGAGCCACCTGTTTCTATACTTTAACCTTTCATTTACCCCGAATACTACCCAAACTCTAACTTTTTTCAATTACAAAAATCTCTGTGTTCATCTGCGGATAAGAACGTTTCATTCGAGTTGCACGGAAAGCAACTGGAATTCCACACAAAAACAAGTACAATGGACAACTATGGGACAGATAAAAGTTCTTGACCAGAATATGATTAATATG
>CAZJIR010000471.1:0-2538 GCA_964546095.1 uncultured Pirellulales bacterium | reverse complement strand
CCATAGTTCGATGATTCTATCCACCGGATCGATTGAAAGTGTAGGGACTCCGCCCAGGGCCCGTTCAGCAGTCCAGGAATTGATGTAGACGCTGGTAGGTATGGTGAAATAAACTAAGTCCGAAGTGGTAGGTTCTTCAGGACTTCTGCTGAAATCCGGTGGATTATCTCCATTAATCCAGGATATATTAGTGTTGTATTCGTTACCAAATGTTGTCCCAAACAACACCAGAACTAATACTGTTCCTAAAATTGTTCTTCTCATTTTTGTACCCTCATACCAGAATGATTAATATTGAATGTCATAATGAACACGAATCGGTTCATTTTTATCGCTTTAATCGCAGCAAAACCTCCTGTCCGTTACCGGTAAATCAGTGTCAAATCACCATATCCTGCTATGGCGTTTTTTTGTGTAATATTAAGAGCATTTTCCTTATTTTGGATATGTCGTCCTGCTGAGTCTTTTTCATTAATTCCCAATATTATAGATGTTTAAAGAGGAAATGTCAATTAGTTTTCAACCAAAGCTTAAAAGATGTAAAAAAGCCGTAAAGCTCTTCAAAATCGATGTTGAATGCTCGTTTTTAATGTAAAAAAGAGCGAAAGATACGGGCTGAAACATTTGGAGAATTGGCCTTCGTGAATTTAATACTGACATATCGGACTCTAAATTAAAAAATACTACAACTAACTTCATTTAATTTAGACATTGTAAGTCCCAAAATATTACAGAAATAATGAAATTTACAGCAACTTTCTTGATAGAAGAACCACCTCGGCGGCTTATGTAAAAGGAAAAGGCCGGGCAGTTTTAATTCCCGGCCTTAATAAATCCTGACAACAACTGAACTCTAAGAGCAATTACATTTTATTACCGCCGCCCACGAATAAGACTTGTCCGGTAATCCAGTCTGCTTGTTTGGATGCAAAGAACACAACAGCTTTGGCAATATCTTCCGGCTTACCTAATCTTCTTAACGGATAGGTTTTGGCAAGATTTTCTTCAATCTCAGGCGGCAGCCATCCCGTATTAACCGCACCGGGGGATATCACGTTGACTGTAATTCCATACGGTCCTAATTCCACCGCCGCTGCCCGAGTAAAGCTTTCCCCCGCCAGCTTGCTCGCATAGTAAGAGACAACTTCTGAATATCCGTGCGCGCCATCCGAACTGATATTTATGATACGTCCCCGCGTTGCCTTTCTCGCGATATAGCGCTTTGCGAACTCGGCCATCATCAGGCCAACCGCCCTGCTGTTCACCTCAAAGTTTCTGTCATGAGATTGTGCACTAAACGTTACTTTTGGGAATTGATTGGCAAACGTAGGTTGTTTCTTCAGTTCATCTTCCGGAATGAAAGTATCACATTTGGTATATGCGGCGTTATTGACCACAACATCGACCGGCCCAAGCTCCTCCTCCGCTTTATCGAAAATCGCTGGAATATTGCTCGGCTCGGCTAAGTCGGATTCAAGAGCAAAACATTTACCGCCCAAGTCCCCTATTGCTTTTACTACTTCATCTGCTGACTTTGTCTGCATTTTATAGTAATAAGCCCGCCCGGGCACAGTAGCTTTCTTTGCATCTTCTTCACCGAGCTCACCATAAGCTTCCGCCCCGGCACGGTAATAGTGAATAAAAACTTTCGCGCCCTCTTTTGCAAAGGCAATCGCCGTCGCCGTGCCCATACCGTGATTGGCACCTGTTACTATAACAACTTTGTTTGCTAAGCCTGTTTCTATCATAATTTGTTCCCTTAAATTAAAGTTAAAGTCATACAACTTAAAATTGAAAAAGCCACGATTTGCCGTGGCCTTGTGTGCGCATAAAATTAACCACGACAAAGAAAAAAACGGAAAAATAGGTTCAACGAAGTATATACTGATATTTTATCACTTATTTTAAAGTGGTTTCAATACCTGACAAAAACCTTGTTTTCCGTCTTTTTTACCTCATTACCGTGGCTTCCTTTATGTTGATTTTCTATTTACCTCTAAAATAAAAGATTAAGAGGATAAAGTCAATATTTTTCACTGATAAAACGTAAAGTAAAGACCGGCTCCGAATATGAGCTAACCTTAATTGTTCAATATAGTTTTAGAAGAACAGGCAGGGTTTCATATTCGTGAAAAGCTTCTATAAGCTCTAAAATTCCAACCAGCCACACGAACCAAAGGGCATCGAATAATCCTTTCCTGAACGCCTTTGGCTTAACGGCGTACTCTTGCGGTTCTTTAAGCAAACCTAATGAGGGGAAGAACCGCGGCGTAGAACCAACATAGTCGTCGAAGTCCTTGTTATGTACTTTGCGTAGTCTGCGTTCCTCGGCCCTTATCATAAAAGGATAGTATAATGCAAAGCCAGTAAGAATTATGCCTGGCAGAATGAGGGTTTCACTTGCAAGGCCGACACCTGTGCCACCTAATAAGCTGAAAAAATATAATGGATTGCGACAAAGAGAATATGGCCCCCATTTGATGAGGGTATTGGTTTTATAGCCTGAGATATAGAGCAGGCACCACAGGCGTCCGACTG
>CAZJIR010000470.1:0-2539 GCA_964546095.1 uncultured Pirellulales bacterium | reverse complement strand
GGATTTAGCTGTTCACTACCATTGCCGTTTTGAACTTCCATGACGACGTCTTTTACAGCGAACTCAGGCCAGGTATCTTTCATTTCAGTCTTCCACTTAGAAAGCTTCTTAGCTTTGTTGCAATCTGTACTGGTCATAAGCTTATATTTTGTCAGAGCGAGATTGTAGAATCTTCGAGTATAGTCAGCAACCATTCTGTGCGTATTGAATCGTGGTGCTATCCATTTGATAGAGTTTTTCACTCTTTGTATCCAGGCACGAGGCAAATTATCAGCCGAACGGGTATAATACAATGGAATAACTTCATTTTCTAAAATACTAAAGAGGGCCTGCGACTCGATTGAATCCTGATATTCAGCATCTTTATAACTCTGGCCTGCACCAATGGCCCAGCCTCCTTCCTGTGTGTAACCCTCGCACCACCAGCCATCCAAAGTGCTCATATTCAGCGCGCCGTTAACTGCTGCTTTCATACCGCTTGTGCCGCTGGCCTCCATTGGTCTTCGTGGATTATTAAGCCAGAGGTCAACACCGCGAACTAAAATCCTTGCCATATCGATATCGTAATTTTCCAGAAAGATTAAACGGCGTTTGACATTATGCTGGTTTGCAAAGTGTGCAATTTGACGAATTATGTTTTTGCCTTCAGCGTCTTTTGGATGAGCTTTACCTGCAAAAATAACCTGCACAGGCCGTTCGGGATTCGTAAGCAGCTTTATAAGCCGCTTTGGGTCTTTTAACAGCAGATTGCCCCTTTTATAACTGGCAAATCTTCTGGCAAAACCGATTGTTAGTGCCTCAGAATCAAGAACCTCCTCGGCGTGGTTCATTTCGGTATGGTAGGTGCCTCTACGTTCCATGTGGGCTTTAAGGCGGTTGCGTGCAAACACAATCAACTGCTCTTTACATCGTTGATGTATTTTCCAGAATTCCTCATCAGGAATTTGGTCTACGTTATTCCAGAGTTGCTTATTAATGGTTTCATCGGCCCAATTGGGGCCAAGATACCTTTCAAACAAAGAGTTCATCTCATCTGACAACCAGTTTTTAATGTGGATTCCGTTGGTAATAGATATGATGGGCACTTCGTCGACAGGAATTCCCGGCCAGATACTTCCCCACATTCCGCGTGATATATTACCGTGCAGTTTGCTAACACCATTTGTATAGGCGCTCAGGCGTAAAGCCAGAAGCGGCATCTTGAATGTTTCATTGTCATCGTCGGGTAGTATTCTGCCTAACGATAGGAATCGATTTCTATTTATACTGAGCTTTGGAAAATAACCACCGAAATATTTATCCATCAACTCAACAGAAAATTCATCAAGTCCGGCTTTAACAGGTGTGTGTATCGTAAATACGTTGCCAGCCCTTGTTGCTTCCATTGCTTCATCAAAAGTCATGTTCGTGGCACTTCTTAAATCACAAATTCGCTCCAGTGCCATAAAAGCTGCGTGTCCTTCATTCATATGGCAAACGGTTGGTGTGATATCCAGTGCGGTTAAAGCTTTTAATCCACCAATGCCTAACAGTATCTCCTGACGTATTCGCAACTCTCGATCGCCGCCATAGAGAGTGCAAGTAATCATACGGTCCGCAGAGGAATTGTCACTTATATTCGTATCCAACAGATATAACTTTACTCTGCCGACGGAAACACACCAAACGTGTGCTATTACACATCTTCCTGGATACTCAACGCTGATTTTCAACGGTCTGCCGCTTTCTTTGCGAACGAGCTCTATTGGCATACTACATAAATCGTTTTCGACGTAAATTTCCTGCTGCCAACCATCAACGTTCAAATTTTGGCGGAAATAACCTTTCTGATATAAAAGACCAACACCGACTAATGGAATACCGAGGTCGGAGGCACTTTTTAAGTGGTCGCCGGCAAGTATTCCCAGTCCGCCGGCGTAGATAGGCAGACATTCATGAATACCAAACTCAGCGCAAAAATAAGCGATGATTGGTTTCGTGGATTTAGAACAAACCTGGTCGTACCAGCTTGGTCTATCAAGGTATGATTTAAGCTTTTCGACGGCACGCTGTAACTGGGCTATAAATCCTTGGTTTTCAGCAAGTTCTTCCCATTTGGCCTGCGAAATATTACCAAGCATTTTGACTGGATTATGGTCACAAGCCGACCACAAATTGCTATCAATACGTTTGAACAACTCGATAAGATCAGGGTTCCAGGACCAAAACATATTCTTAGCGATGGTCTCGAGGTCCATTAAAGGCTCTGGTAACGCCGGTAAAACTGTGAAGCTACGAACGTTCGGCATATTTAGGTCTCCACTACGTAAGTCTTTTAATTACAAGCCCCAACATTTTGGGCTAAGCAGGGAATCTCCATTAGTTTCCATTTAATTTTAATCGACAAATCTTTTCCATGGCTTAAATTGAAAAATTAACGAGAATGATAAGGTTGGCAAACTTGTGACGTCCTATATTACCCCCCGGCTTTATAGAAAAAAAGGCCTGTACAAGCAGGCCTTTTATTCTGTTGCGAGGCCCTCCTCCACAGGTGCCGTAA
>CAZJIR010000469.1:0-2545 GCA_964546095.1 uncultured Pirellulales bacterium | reverse complement strand
TAGAGGGGCCAGCTATCTTGGTGCAATTGATATCTCAGAGAAATCTCTACAACGAAATGCGCATATCTGTGATAAGGTACAGATAGCCAACTTTGAAACGGATCCATTTGACTTCGACTCTGATTTTTTTGACATAGTTTTGTCCATAGAGGTTATTGAACACTAGTTTTATCCCCAAAACTACATTTCTGAAATCAAAAGAATTACAAAAAACGGAGGTTTGATACTGATGTCTACACCCAATGTTATCTCGCTGATAGCCCGCATCAGAATGCTTCTCGGTTATCTGCCCAGTGCTATAGCACAAGACAAAACACATGTTCGATTTTACAGACAAAAAGTTTTGATAGAATTTTTTGCCCCATTCAATCTCTCTCCAAGATTTATCCCAACCTCGATATCCTTGAATCTCCGTAACCCGAAGAGCCATTTTTGTTTACCATGTTTTAAGTTGACATCTGGTTTGACAGATAGCTTGTTGTTTGCTATTCGGGTGGAGAAAAAATAGCTTTTCAGGCAATGTAATCAAATTATTTCGATTTAATTAATAACAAATCAAGCTGCCTTTTACTATTATATATTCAGTAATGAACTTATCCATATTAAAGAAAAAATCAGTAAAAGACCTCTTCGTTATATTTATTTCGACCTTTTCAAACCAGATTATCGGTTTAGTCAGAGGTTTTTTTGTAGCCAAATATCTGGGGCCTTCCGATTTTGGCCTACTTAAGGCAACACAACTAATAGTCATGCTGGATAAATTCGGCAGCCTTGGTTTTAAGGCCGCAGCAACTCGTGAAGTAGGACATTTTAAAGGTGCCCGCCAATTAGATAAGGCCGACAAGGCAAAAAATGTCGCCTACTCAGGAGAGTTTTTACTCACATCCTTGTTATTCCTAATAGGAGTATGCAGCAGCCTGTTTTTTGATTCATTTATGTTAGTTACCGTGATATTGCTGGCTTCAGGTCAACTGTTCACCAGTAAAATACTTGGCATTTATAATACTGAAGCCATCATTGAGAAAAAAATTTTTCTATACAGCAATATTCTTTTCTGGTCCGGTCTTATTTCCTCTCTGGCAATCATAGCAGCAGTACCTTTCCTGAAAATATATGCTGTCCTTGGAATACCCATTCTGGCGACACTAATCAGTTGCGGGATTTATAAAAAGACAATCGGAACCAACGTGAAATTCGATATCGATAACATTGATAAGCCGGAACTGCTAAGACTACTACGAATTGGATTTCCTTTAACATTGGCCACATTAGCTTATGGTTCATACAGATATTCTGAGCGAATCTTAGTGGGCAGTCTTCTTGGTTTGAAGGCATTGGGATTTTACAGTCTGGCAATGATGCCTATGAATTGTATGCTGAATTTATTACTTCTGCCTGTTAAAATACGAAAAGTCAATATTAATGAGTTATTAGGACAAAACAAGCTCCGGGATGTTCACAGGATGGTCATTAAAGAAACCGCAACAGTATTTGCCCTTGCACTAATATCGATACCTGTTTTGTGGATTGCAGCCGAGATATTAATTTCACTATTATTAAATAGTTATTCGGAAGCAATCCTTGTTTCCCAAATCCTTCTTTTGGCCCTTCCGTTTCGAGCAATTTCAGGCTATTTCAATTCGGTACTTGTATCATCAGTTGTTAATAAACAGGTTCTTTTTGCACCACTGCAATTTGTATCCGTTGCCATATTCGTATTAAGCGTGTTTGTTTTAAGGTATTTTGATTTGGCGTCTCTTGTCAATATCGCTATTGCCGACGTTGCAGGTTACGCTATTGTACACATTGGAAGCATTGTTTTTTATAAAAAATACTTTATGAACGTGTATCTCAAAGGCAGCAATTGAATAAATCCTTCAATCTGATGAAACTCAATCTTCAGTATAAATCTGATTTACTGGTCAGTATCGCCATATTTCTTTTTACCACACAGATATTTTCGGTTGCAGAATATGTACGAATGCTATAGAGAAAAACACTTTGCCACTCCTCCGTTTGAAATTGTACTTGCTGCCGTTTACAACTTAATATTTGTGGAGTTGAAAAATGAATTTAATCCGCCAACTTTATGAACTATCGCCGAAGGAACTGATAAGGAAAGCCCGTACTAAACTTATACCTCGCAACAATATGGGCCCATCAGTGGAGGAGATTCTCTCTTCACCGAAGCACATGCGTTCCCAACGGTTGTACGACTACCTCAGTCGCTATGAGGCCATAATCGCAAGGCACCACACATGGACTCCGATTAACTTTACAGACCGGAAAGTAGTTGAGCTTGGATCCGGGCCGGTATTGGGATGGGCCCCACTTGCTGTATTTCTGGGATGTGTCAGCTATACTTGTGTTGAGCCTTTTTATAATCCTGCCATTATAGATGCCTCTTTCTTCATTCAGCGATACTTGTTACAAATTTACAAGGACCTAAGCGCTCTTTACGGCCCGTCTATGACGTTTGAGGTATACCTCAAACGCCTGAAAGAACGGGTTCAGATAGTCCAGAAAAAATTTTTAGAAGTTGATT
>CAZJIR010000468.1:0-2547 GCA_964546095.1 uncultured Pirellulales bacterium | reverse complement strand
AAAAGCAACTCTGTTGCGGATGTGGTTAAGAAGGTCCATCAGGAGCTTATCGACGGCAAAGAGGAAAATTATAAAATTCCCGATTCTTCAGGTGCCGTAGCTCAGTGCCTTTTACAGTTCCAGAGCAGCCATAACCCAGAGGATTTGTGGCACATGATTACCTTTGATTATATGTACGCCAATGTCTGGATACAGTTACCCAGCGGCGACAATAAAGACATGGAAAAGGTTGTTAAAGCAGTGGATGAGTATTTTACTGGTAATCCGCCCCCGGTGTTATTAAAACACAACTGGGCGGGACTAACTTATATCAACACCGTATGGCAGGACAAGATGGTTTGGGGCATGCTTCAATCATTTATGGGCAGCTTCATTATCGTTTTCATTATGATGGCGATACTTTTCCGTTCACCGCTATGGGGCATTGTCTGTATGGTACCTCTGTTGATAACCATAACTATTATATATGGTATAATCGGGTTGGCCGGGAAGGATTATGATATGCCTGTAGCAGTCCTGAGCGCGCTGACGCTCGGCATGGCCGTTGATTTTGCGATACACTTTCTCGAACGCGCACGAACAACCTATGCCGAAACTGGCTCATGGCAAAAAAGTGCCGGCCTGATGTTCGGCGAACCCGCCAAGGCAATAAGCAGAAACGTTTTGGTTATTGCTATTGGATTTTTACCCCTTCTGGCGGCCCCCTTGATACCTTACAAGACGGTAGGAATATTTTTATGTGCGATAATGGCTTTGTCAGGGGCTGTTACACTGCTGGCTTTGCCCGCTATCTTAAAACTCATAGGGAAAGCTTTATTCAAACGTACCGGCCAGCCAAAATCTGTAATATGCAATTGTGCATTCTGTCTTATTATTTCAGCGGCTATCGTAGTCCTGATAGCATTGAATCTACATCAATACGGGGAGCTTGGCTGGAGCAAATTAACTATTATAAGCGTAATAGCAATACCCACAATGTCAATTGCCTGTGGAATAATGTCCCGCAGACAGGCCTGTAAAATGATTGCAACGGAAGGAAAAAGTAAATAGAACTGAGTTTTCGAAAAGGCACATTATGACAATCGAAAGATATTTAAGGTGTATTGCAGGTTTTTTTGTGCTGGTTAGTGTTTTACTTGCACATTATCATTCTCATTATTGGCTGTTTTTTACTGCATTTGTGGGATTGAATCTGCTTCAATCGGCTTTTACTAATTGGTGTCCGATGATTACCATACTGAAAAGCTCAGTGTTAAGAGTTAGAATTAGGTAAAGAAAAGAAACGGAGGTGTAAAATGAGACACATAGTAACAATAATATTTATTCTGGGCTTATCGCTGCCGCTTTATGCCGCTGACGAACCGAATTCGAGTAAAGAAATTCCCGACGTTCAAACTATAGTCAATAATGCTAACATAGTCGCTTACTATCAGGGAAAAGATGGCAAGGCTCATGTTAAAATGACAATAACCAATAAGCAGGGCCAGCAGCGGGAGCGTGAATTTAATATCCTCAGGAAAGATGACAAAGATGGCGGCGACCAGAAGTATTTTGTTTATTTCTTGAAGCCACCCGATGTTCGCAGAACAGTCTATATGGTACACAAACATTCCGACTCTGAAAAAGATGATGATAGATGGCTCTATCTGCCTGACCTTGACCTGGACAGGCGCATTGCCGCCGGCGACAAACGCACCAGCTTTGTCGGGTCGGACTTTTTATACGAAGATGTTTCAGGCAGGAGTCTTGAGGAAGATACACATGAGCTTATCAAAACCACTGATGAGCTGTTTGTTGTAAAGAATGTACCCAAAAAACCGGATACGGTAGAGTTCAGCTACTACAATGTGTCCATAGACCGCAAAAATTATGTGCCGATGAAGATGGAGTTTTATGACAGGGAAAATAGGCTCTATCGTGTAATCGAATCAAAAAAGGTTGAAATTATTCAGAAGTTTCCCACAGTAGTCAAATCTGTTGTTTCGGACCTCAAGAGCGGCGGCAAAACTGAAATGGAATTCTCAAATGTAAAATACGATATAGACCTTGAAGACATCTTTCAGGAAAGATATCTTCGTAGACCGCCACGGAATGCAATCAGATGATAAAAACAGGGATTATAACAACATTTGCATTAATATCATTTACCACATTTTTAACTGTACCGGCTAAAGTTATAGCTTCAGATGAAAACTCCGAAGAATCATTCTTTTCCAAACTGCCACCAATAGAAATACATGGCTTTTATGAAATGAGAGCGGGATATCGACTAAGAAAAGACAAATATGAAAAAGATATGTCGATTATGGAAAACCGTCTCCAGCTTGAGTTGTTCTCATATCCTGAGTGGGGTGATATAAAATTCAAGGGCGATGTCTTCGGTGATTTAGTTGAAGAGCAGGCGGATTTTGACATGCGGGAAGCCAACATATTCCTTCGGCCTCTTGATTTCATGGATTTGAAAGTCGGTAGGCAGGTTTTAACCTGGGGCACAGGAGATTTGGTCTTTATCAATGATTTGTTTCCTAAGGATTGGCAGTCTTTCTT
>CAZJIR010000467.1:0-2564 GCA_964546095.1 uncultured Pirellulales bacterium | reverse complement strand
TTGATATAAGGGTCAACAGGCTCTACAAATTGATGGCTGACAGCATTGTGAGTTTGGACACCGTTAAGGGTTTCACCATACACATCGTTGCCTTCACGCCCTACATGGTAACTCACGCCGGCTGCCACCATAAGGTCCCCCTCATAAGTTACATCGATGAATATCTTACCAGAGTAAGTCCTACCGCTAAGCATAGTAATAGAGACAATCCGCGAGCCGTTCTTCTTTACTCCTGTTTTACGGTTAAGCCACTCGCCTCGGAAAACCGGAACTTTATATTTTTTAACTAATTCTTCAAACACCTGCTCTGCTACATGCGGCTCGAAAACCCACATGGCATCACTGTCGGGACGATATCGAGAATACTCTTCGGGCTTTTGATAAACCCAGGCTTCGGATTTATCATAATGCTTCTTGACCCGGCGGTAGAATTCACGTGAGATACCGCCGATTGCTTCCTTGCGGCCGGAATCCGTCCAACCAAGCCCGCCGGAAGTTAGCCCTCCAAGATGTTTGTCAGGACAGACAATAACTACGGTTTTACCCATACGTCTAACCTGAACAGCCGCCACTGCCGCTGATGTGCCGCCGTAAACGACTACATCGTAGGTCTGCGAAGAGCTTATCGAAGCGTTTGCAGGCTGGGCTTTTAATGTGCTAACAGAAAAAACAACCATCCATAGTAATGCCAATCTTAGCAGCTTCTTCATATATTTCCCTTTACACGACTTTTCGAACTTTCACACCCTCGTTAGACCAAAACCCAACGATCACACGTTAGGAAACGATACGAAATATTATACAGAAATGTCACAATAATAACAGGTTGCTTGTGATTGGCTCTATAATCAGAGACTTAAAAACTTCTCACTAAAACGACGCCAAATCTTTTTTCTGTTTATTTCCAATAAAAGAAACACACAACACCCAGTCCCACTCTTTCTTAAAGATTTGTCGATTTTCTTCAGTCCTATCCTTACAGGAAAGAAAAAGAATTTATTCACATCATACCTTACTTAATATATCTATTCCTAAAATACATCGCCAAAATAGAAATTAAGTGATTCTTCGTCAAAATCTCTGTTAGGAATAACTCGATCGGGGTGGACAAGAGGAAATTCAATTGGCTTTACAGGCAAATCTGCAACTTTATGGTAAGTCTTATGATGAGTAGCATCAGGATGTCCAAAACCAATATTTTTAACAAGATTACTTTTTGGAACAATGCTCAGGCCCATATTAGTCAGGAAAGATTCTCTCCATTGAACACCCCAAGTGCGTGATAGCGGATTCAAATACTCTCTGTTAATAAGTTCGAAAACAACATTACGCTTCTTTCCAAAATGTTCGAGATCGTTTGTTTCAACATAAGATGCCCATTTCTCCATAGAATCATCGTAATATTGCCAGGCCCGCTTCCATGTCGCCCACCCCCATACCAACGTCAGACGAGAAAATAAATAACTTGACTGGACAGAGAAACGTGGTATGAAATTACATCCAGAAACCATAAATATTCTCTCATCGTTTCTATATTTCGCTAACAACTCGCTGCAATATCGAAAAAATGATAAATCTGGAAGGCAATCATCCTCTATGACTATACCTTCTGACTCGCAATCAAAAAACCAATCGATTGCATTACTTACTGAATGAAGTGGCCCTAAATTTTTTTCCCTGAAAAGGAAATGAGTGTTTTTACAAACATTCTTATTGCTAACTATCTCACGAACTTTCTTGCATTTCTTAAAATCATCTGGTTCACTGTCTCTGGGACCATCAGCCGCAACATAAAGACCTTCCGGTTTGATTTCACTGATGCGAGACAAGACCTTTTTTGTTAGCTCCGGCCTGTTAAAAACTAAAAATAAAATCTTCATTTTGGCTTGTTAGGTTCTTTTGCGAAATTTATTTATTACGCATATCTTCCAGATGCTAAATCCTACTATTATCAGCACAATATTATAACCAACCAGCATTTTAAGCAATAGGCTCCCTTTCCATAGAAACAAACCGATAACTAAAGAGATAAGGCTAACTATACTGATCAGTATGACAGTAGGATCAAAAATAAACTTTCGCTTTTCCCTCGTTTCTGTTTCAAATGTCAGCAATTTCCCTTTATCTACTATTTTGTTAATTTTTTCTTCCAACTTATATATATGTCTGCCTGCATTCTGTGCTCTTCTATATTCACCAAACCATATTTGTAAGAAAAAAATACATATAGATGGTATACCTATTATAAATATGAAAGTGCAAACAGTAGGACGAGATTCAGCAAATGCCAGAGCAATAGTGATAAGAACACCAGTAGCTGTCAGCCCTACTGATAATATAGTTATTCTATTGCTTAAACTGGTTATGATCTCCTGTCTTACGGCTTCATACTCTTTGAACAAGACTTCTTTTTCATCCATTTCTCCTCTCCCAATGGAAATTAAGTCTCTATAAAACTCTCAACTTCCTTTTATCTATTCAATTGCAATTATTTGAACACTCACTTCACAATCGGGGCGACAGGACTTGAACCTGCGACCTCTTGACCCCCAGTCAAGCGCGCT
>CAZJIR010000466.1:0-2579 GCA_964546095.1 uncultured Pirellulales bacterium | reverse complement strand
ACATCCATATACAGAGATAAAAGAAATAGTTTGGATAAAAATAAATATCATAATCAAGTAGATACTATGGACAGTAACTGCAGAATTGGAAATGATAACTTACATAGGGCATCTCCACAGGATAATAGTATTCTACAGGGAGATCTCTTGTATATAATTTTGAAACAGTGGCGGATAATCCTATTGCTATTTTTATTATCCGGCATCGTTGCTTTTGTTTATCTTATCAAGGCCATGCCGCTTTACACGAGCACCGCTAAACTGCGCTACGAAAGAATCAAACTTCCAAATGGAGACCCGAATTTTTTCTCACAGACACAAATAATAAAAAACGACGCTGTAATAACAAGAATATTTGAAAACCCGCACATTAAACAACTAAAAACTTTTTCCAGGATAGAACATCCGGTTGACTATGTCAGGGCAAACCTGCGCGCCATCGCCGGCTATAAAAATGCTACCATCTCCATATCTTTCACTTCGCCATACCCTTCAGAAACAGCATTGATTGTTAATTCCATCACAGATTCCTATATCAACTATTATATAACTCAAAGACCAGAAGAAGTCACTCGCGTTTTATTTGAACTGAGAAAGGAAAAAGATAAACTTGATAATGAATTGTCTCAAAAACTAAAAGAAATGCTTGAATTTGAAAACGAACATCCATTATCTTTATATTATAAGGACCCGAACAGTCATCCTGTATTTCGTAAGCTGGCTGTATTGTCCGGAATGTTGGTTAATGCACAACAGACAGCCATCGACGCAGAAATTGATTATGAAGTCATTCAGAGTATGATTGATGACCTAAAGATAATTAGTAAACATAAAATGGCCCAAGTGGATTTGCCAAAAGAAATCAAAACTCTGCTGCAAACCAGAAGTGAAGATACCAAAGATAAAAAATTTGTTCAGTCTTGTTTGAAGGCGTTACAGCTAAGGTTCGAAATCGCAAAACAAAATGAAACTGAATTAATAATGTCATTCAAAGCACAAGAAAAGGCCGTAAAAAGTTTAAGCGAAAAAATCACTGAGTACACCGCCATTCGCATAGAGATAATGCATGCTAAAAGACGCCGTGGCGAAATAGTCCATAAAATAAACACGCTTGGTGAACCCCAGGATGCAGGTAAATATGATCTCACCATAGTCGAATTGGCTCAGCCGGCTGTTCGGCCTTCAAAACCAGATAAACCAAGAGTTATAACAATGTTTTTAACATTGAGCCTTATACTTGGGGTCACCTTAGCTGTATTTTTTGAACGCTTGCAGTCGCTGCAAAGGTTTGGTAACAAAGTGTAAAATACTTTTACCACTTTGATTTGAAACCAAGGTAAAATATGAAACAAATTAGTGTTCTCGCTGTGATACCGGCACGAGGCGGTTCAAAAGGTATTCCCGGCAAAAACATAAGATATATTGCCGGTAAACCTTTGATTGCTCATACAATCGAACAGGCAAAAAATGCTAAACACGTTGGTCGAGTCATCGTGTCTACCGACAGCATTGAAATTGCATCAGTGTCTCAAAAATACGGTGCAGAGGTCATTAAGCGACCGGCAGAAATAAGCGGAGATAATTCTCCATCGGAAGCAGCTCTTCTGCACGTTCTGGATGAGTTAAAAAACAACGCAGAATACGAACCCGAGTTGGTTGTATTCCTTCAGCCGACATCACCTTGTCGAAGGCCTGAGGATATCGACAATGCTATTTTGACATTAATAGATAATAATGCTGATAGCTGTTTATCGGCTGCCCCGGAACATTTCACCGGCCGATGGCGTATAGGTCCGGATAGCATCGCCAAACCGGTGAATTTCAAACTGGATAACCGTCCAATGCGCCAAGACTATCATATAGAATATCTCGAAAATGGTAATATTTACGTTTTCAAACCTTGGGTACTTCGCAAGTATAAAACCAGATTGGGTGGTAAGATTGTTATTTATCCAATGGGTCGGCTTGAATCACTTCAAATCGATTCACCAGAGGATTTGGAGCTGCTTGAAGAAGTAATTAGAATGCGTAAATCACAGAGTTATGACAAAACCAACCTTGCTGTTTTATCACAGATTAGCCTTTTGGTAATTGATTTCGATGGTGTAATGACTGACAATAAAATCTTAGTCGATCAGGATGGCCATGAAAGCGTATTCTGCCATAGGGGTGATGGTTTAGGGTTGTCACTTTTAAAGAAAGCCGGAGTCGAGTTATTAGTCCTTTCCACAGAGACAAATCCTGTTGTGTCTGCTCGCTGCCGGAAACTCCAAATTGATTGCATACAAAGCACTGAAGACAAATTATCAGTTCTCAAAGAAGTCGCAGCCAGGCACTCGCTTGACCATCGCAATATTGCTTTCATAGGCAACGACATCAACGATATTGAGTGCATGGAATGGGTTGAAGTAGCTATAGCTCCCTCCGATTCAGTATCATCGGTTCTGGAGATAGCTAAATTCGTAACAGCACAGCGAGGCGGTTCAGGTGTAGTTCGACAAGTGGCAGACTGGATTCTTACAGCACAAGCAGAACAAAACTTACTTTTACAGAGTAAGAAATCAGTATGAAACCGTATT
>CAZJIR010000465.1:0-2580 GCA_964546095.1 uncultured Pirellulales bacterium | reverse complement strand
CAACAGCAGTAACGTTCAAACACTATGATTGAAATTAAACAAATACGCGAAAACCCTGAGAGCTTTAAGAAAGCCGCAAAGGATAAAAACTTCGACGTCGATATCGATAAGCTGCTGAATATTGATTCTGAACTGCTATCTGCCAAAAAGCAGTTACAGGATATTTCCACAGACAAAAACCGCATCGGTAAATCAATCCCAAAGCTCTCGGGCGATGAAAAACAATCCGCACTATCACAGCTTGCGGAATTAAAACAACAGGAGGCTCAGTATAATGAGAATATTAAAAATCTTCAGCCGGAATTTGATGAGCTTATGCAGCAGGTAGCTCAACCGGCTGATGATGATGTGCCTCTTGGCAGGGATGACAGAGAAAATGTTGAGATAAGAAAAGAAGGACAAATACGCCAATTTGATTTCGAGCCGAAGGACCATGTCCAGTTGGGTCTGGCACTTGGCATCATAGATATTGAACGAGGCGTGAAATTAGCCGGCACGAGAAACTACTTTTTAAAGAGCGATGGTGCTTTATTGCACTGGGCGGTTCTGCGATTCGCAATGGATTTTATGGTTGGCAAAGGTTATGTTCCTCTGTCTGTTCCGCTTCTTATGAAAGATGAGGCGATGAGAGGCACAGGCTATTATCCGGGCTCGGAAGACCAGACCTACCGAATGGAAAAAGACCAGCTCAATCTGGCTGGAACCGCCGAAGTTCCGCTTACGGCCTACCGTATGGGTGAGATTTTGAGTGCCGAAGAATTGCCTTTAAAATATGTCGCGCTATCAAGCTGCTTTAGACGCGAAGCCGGCGCTGCAGGTAAAGACACTTATGGCCTTTACAGAATCCATCAGTTCGATAAGGTCGAGCAGGTGGTCGTATGTGAAAACAGCGCCGAAGAAAGCAATAAATACCACGATGAGATTTTAGCAAACGCAGAGGCTGTTATGCAGGCTCTGGAGCTGCCCTACCGCATCGCCAATGTCTGCACAGGCGACCTCGGCAGGGGCCAGGCCAAAAAATTCGACATCGAAGCATGGATGCCATCTCGCGATAATTATTGTGAAACCCACAGTGCAAGTAAATTCTACGAATTCCAGGCAAGAAGAATGAACCTCCGCTATAAAGACACCGCCACAAAGAAGAACCACTTCTGTCACACGCTGAATAACACCGTAATCGCCTCGCCGAGAATACTCATCCCCCTTCTTGAACTTTACCAAAATGCAGATGGTTCGATAACAATACCCAAAATCCTTCGCCCATATATGAACGGCAAAGAAAAAATTAACGCTGGCAGTTCCTCCGGGACGTAATAGTATGCAGATTATTGACATAAATAATACCAGGAAAGAATTTGGTACGTTAGTAGCTGTCAATAATGTGAGTATTTCTATTGAGAAGGGACAGGTATGGGGTCTCATCGGGCCCAATGGCGCAGGAAAGACGACCCTCCTAAGGATACTGGCGACAGTGCTCAGGCCCACGAGCGGCTCTGTTCAGCTATTGGGGTACGATTTGGCAAAGGAATACCTTAAAATCCGAAAGCATATCGGATACCTACCTGATTTCTTCAATCTTTATAATGACCTTACCCTCCGAGAGTGCCTTGAATTTTTTGCGAAGGCATATAAGGTTGAAGACGAGCTCATACCGCAGCGCGTAGATGAGGTGCTAAGTTATATCGAGCTTCAGAGCAAGCGGAACGATTTCATTCGTAATCTTTCGCGAGGCATGGTTCAGCGGATGGGCGTTGGTGCGCTGTTGGTACACGACCCTGAGGTTTTTTTATTGGATGAGCCGGCCAGCGGCCTGGACCCGAAGGCCAGAATTCAACTAAGAGCGGTCTTAACAAGGCTTAGCGATGAAGGAAAGACTATTATCATATCCTCCCATATTTTGACCGAGCTTTCCGGATTTTGCTCTCATATCGCGCTGATGAATAAAGGCAAGATAGTAATGCAGGGCGCCGTGGATGACATTCAGCGAAAGGTTTTTGACTCGAGAAAAATCCGCATCTCCGTGCTGGAAGATTGTGACCGGGCGGTTCAACTCATAAAGGAATTTCCGAACGTTAAAATAGAGGCCGTTCGGAATAATGAGATAATTGTTGATATAAGTGCGGGCGAATCTGAATTGGCCGCTTTGAATTCGCAATTAGTCACAAACGGCCTGAAGGTTTTTAACTTCAGCGAGGACAAAACCGACCTTGAGGACTTGTTTATGAAAATATCAGCCGGCTAATTGTTTTTTCAGGATAAGAACAGTGATAATTAATAATCCATTGATACGGCGTTATCGTTACAGCCTGATGCGTCCGCGGCAGCTCTGGATTTACATTACCATTTATGTGACCGTTATTACATTAATTTTATTTATTAACTATACCGCCTATCAGTATCAGGAATGGTTTGGGAATGAAACACGTTTATTTAAGGTAATATATTACCAGTTTTTAATTCTGCAGGTAATTGTTCTCTGTATATTAGGTATGGTTAATTCCGGCTCTGCTATAAAAGAAGAGATTACCGGTAAATCCTATGATTTTTTCCGAATGCTTCCTATTTCCGCCGGCCGAAAGG
>CAZJIR010000464.1:0-2580 GCA_964546095.1 uncultured Pirellulales bacterium | reverse complement strand
AGAAAAGTTAAAAAATGCCACGATAAACTCACTTAAAATAGCCGACGAAAATAACCTTAAAAGCATTTCTTTCCCTGCAATCAGTACGGGTATCTTCGGTTTTCCTGTCCAAAAATGTGCAGAAATAATGCTCAAAACGACCATCAATTATCTTAAGGACCAAACTCACCTGGAAAAGGTTGTCTTTTGTCTCTTCGGTCAGGATAGTTATCAAGTTTTCGCAAATCAGCTTACGAAGGAAATCTCAAAATGAAGGCAATAATATTAAATAAGCACTCGCCAATTGAGCAAATGCCTTTAGAGCCGGCTGATTTGCCGGAGCCTGTCCCGAATGACACTCAGGTCCTTGTGAAAGTCTCGGTTTGCGGCGCCTGCCATACCGACCTTGATGAAGTTGAAGGCCGGCTGAAACCGACAATCTCGCCAATCGTCCCCGGCCATCAGATTGTTGGAAGGGTAATTGACAAGGGAAAAGCCGCAACAAAATTTAATACAGGCGACCGTGTTGGAATTACATGGCTTTATTCCAGTTGTGGCGAATGTGATTTTTGTAAAACGGGCAACGAAAACCTTTGCGAGAAGGCAAAATGGACTGGTAAAGATGCAAATGGTGGTTATGCAGAATTTACTGTAATCGATGAGGATTTTGCCTATCCGATTCCTAAGGAATTCTCTGACTCGCAGGCAGCCCCACTTTTATGTGCGGGTGTAATAGGTTATCGCACACTTAGACTTGCAGATATAAAAGATGGTCAGAGGATTGGCTTAATCGGTTTTGGAGCATCGGCCCATATTGTGATTCAAATAATCAAACACAAGTTCCCGAACAGCCCTGTGTATGTTTTTACAAAAACAGCTCAGCACGCCAAGTTAGCAAAAAGCCTCGGTGCCGTCTGGACAGGCAGGTCGGGCGATGAGCCACCCGAAAAGTTAAACAAGATTATGGATTTCACTCCGGTTGGCGAGTGCATCCGGGATGCTCTCGGGGTTCTTGAAAGAGGCGGCAGATTGATTATAAACGCCATTCGCAAAGAGACACCTGTTCCGCCACTGGAGTATGCAAAATATCTCTGGCTCGAAAAAGAAATAAAGTCTGTTGCCAATGTTACACGTCAGGATGCGGAAGAATTTTTACCATTGGCGGCCCGGATACCTATAGTACCTACAATCGAAGAATTTCCACTACAGGATGCCAACGAAGTGCTTAAATCGATTAAAAAATCGAAACTCCGTGCCGCTGCCGTCCTGAGGATCTGTGGTTAAAACCTGAGTTTCTTCGAAATCAGCCCGGCTTCAGCAGCATCCGGGCGACATAACAAAATTGCAGTAGTGACAGTATTAGGGCAGATATTTCCGGAAAAATGCCTGATATGATTGAATTTACTTGAAAAATCTGGTAATCTGAATATATGCGACCATAACAATAAGGGCTTACCGGGAACAAAGAGAATTAAGCTGTTAATACTTCTTGGACGATAAAATATAATAGAGCAAGCATTGTCGCAGCCGGACTAAAAAAAGCAGGGCTGATTAAGGGTTTGCGCAATGGAGACAAAATTTAATATCTTCGAGATTCTCCAAATAGCTGAAACAATCGAGCATAACGGTGCCAAATTTTACCTGAAAACGGCCGTGCTGTTCGATGACCCTGAACTTCGTAACATATACTATACACTGGCCAACTGGAGGGCCAGACATGAGAAAATCCTCGCACAGAGGCGGAAAAGATTTTCTGAACAGACTGGTGAATTCGGTACTTTCGACCCTAATAATTACGTCTTGTCCAATCCACACGTAATGGCTGGTCTTGCAGCGTTCGCCATCAAGCCGGATTCGTCAGGGAGACTCACCGGAAGTGAAACCAGAGAGCAGATTTTTAAAGATGCTATCAGAAGAGCAAAAGAAGCCATAATTTTCTACCAGGGATTAAAAGACTTTGCCCGGGACCCAGCCAGTAAAGATACAATTGATAAGATTATTAAAGAAGAGAACCGCCACATCCGTCTGCTCACCGAACAATTAGAAAAGAAGTAGCTGCACATTCATTCAACGACAACGAATCAACTGGTTGTTGTCAAATTCGACGTGGGGAATATTTACCTTGAGGTCTTCTATAAAACGCAGGCCATCTTTCCAGTATCCCGCGGTGGGTTTCAAATCAGTGTGAAAACCGGTAAAATAATGGTTTATATTGGAAACTAAAAGTTCCCGTAAATATTTACTCACCATTGATGCCAATGATACCGGCAAAAACCGTTCATCGGCCCCAACGACGAAATGCAACCGCATACCTTTGCCATTAGCCCGTAATTCATAGCTGCTGTCCTTCGGATCCTCACGGAGAATCTTCAATTCTATATTGCCAAACATCCGCTGTAACTGCTTACGATAGTGGACACGCCCGCCCTGCCTGTCAACTATCACCTGCAAACCATTACTCCCAAAATTATCAAAAGCCCGCTTTATAAGTCTCGAAGTAGCGGTGAAAAGGACACTGGCCTTGTTCTTCACGGAAGAGACCATTTTGTTATAGTATGCAACATCAAGACAACAGCTGTTTAACTCTAATAGTTCAATGCC
>CAZJIR010000463.1:1374-2585 GCA_964546095.1 uncultured Pirellulales bacterium | reverse complement strand
GCTCTCAAACCAGGCTTGTTTTAAAATTCGCCGAGCAGCTAAAAGAACATCTGCATATTCCCGTTCACCTCCAGGATGAACGACTTAGCAGTTTCAGCGCAGAAGAAAAGCTTACTCCTGCCAATTTAACGAGAGAAAAATTGAAAAAAAGATTAGATGCTGTTGCCGCATTAGAGATTTTAGAAGCCTTTCTCGAAAAAAAAACACACCGGAACTCTTCCGGGACAAGCACCTCACAAACACCTCTATAACCATATATGAACAAATAAATGGAAAAACGAAAGAGCCTTTGAATCAGGTTCATCACAAGCCTAAAAATAAGAAACCACACATAGTTTCAACTCTGCATCGGTTATGGCAAATCTTTTTAAATACTACGGTGGAAAAGGCTTGCAATTATTTTAATAGCTCATTAGAATACCCAGTTTGAATTTTATTATATTGTAAGGTTGCTTGAAAGACGTATCAGAAAGGATTTATCAAAAAAATGCTAACAAAGCAGGAAAAACAGAAGATTGTTGGTGATTTCGAGACGCACGACGGGGATACAGGCTCACCTGAAGTGCAGATAGCACTACTAACGAAAAAGATTAATGAGCTTACGGAACATCTCAAGATTCATCGCAAAGACCACGCTTCCAGACGTGGTTTGTTGAAAATGGTCGGGACAAGGTCAGCGTTGCTCAAATATGTGAGTAAAAAAGACGTCAAACGCTACCAGAAGATTATATCCCGGCTCGGCTTGCGAAAATAGAAGAGCATAAGAGAAAAAGAATACGAGTTACTTATCCCACACCAAAATGTTGTAAGCCGAGATTAATTGGGCGCGGGAACTTATTGAAGAGGTAGTATATGTTTGATGCACACAGAGTAGAAAGGCAAATCGGGGGAAGAACATTATCAATTGAAACAGGCAAAATTGCCAAACAAGCAGACGGAGCGGTAGTAGTACAATACGGCGATACCGTCGTACTTGTAGCCGCAGTAACAGCTCCGCCCAGATTCGAGGATATTGATTTCTTTCCGTTGAGTGTTGAATATCGCGAGAAACAAAGTGCGGCAGGTAAATTTCCCGGCGGTTTTATTAAACGAGAAGGAAGGCCGAGCACTAAGGAAACCCTGACGGCTAGGCAGATAGACAGGCCCATCCGGCCATTGTTTCCCGAGGGTTATTTACAGGAAGTGCAAATAACCGCAAATGTCTTAAGTGC
>CAZJIR010000463.1:0-1364 GCA_964546095.1 uncultured Pirellulales bacterium | reverse complement strand
GAAAATGACCCTGATATTCTGGCGATGATAGGTGCCAGTGCGGCACTTACCATAAGCAAGATTCCGTTCTTAGGACCTGTTGGGGCCTGCAGATTAGGCAGAGTAAACGGGGAATTCGTAGTTAATCCCACGCACGAGCAAATTACCCAAGGTGACCTGAATTTGCTGCTCGGTGGCCGCAAAGAAACGATGAATATGATTGAGGTTGGTGCCAAGCAACTGCCGGAAAAGGTCATCGCCGACGCCATTGCAACAGCACAAGAAACCGTCTCTGATGTTTGTGAAATGATTGAAGAACTTCGCGAAAAGGTCGGCGTCGAAAAAGAAATACCCCTTGTAGAAACAGACGAGCAACTTCTTTCGAAAATCCGCGCTCAGATAGAGGACAAACTGTACGAACTCAAGCAAATACCAAACAAACAAGAGCGTAACACCGCTGTAACGGAACTACTTGAGCAGGTCAGAGCCGAATATTGTCCTGATGATGATAGTTCTCAGTTGCAAAACGATACACAAGTCAAATACAACAAAACAATAGTCAAGCGAATCCTTGAAAAGATTGAGGGCCAGGTCGTTAAGAAACTTCTGTTAAACGGCAAAAGGTCCGATGGCAGAGGCTATAGCGATTTACGCACAATCTCTTGTGAGGTTTCTATTTTACCCAGGACTCACGGCTCGGCGTTATTCACACGGGGGGAAACACAGTCCTTGGTGAGCGTAACGCTCGGCACTATCAGGGATGCACAAATTATAGATGGCTTATTGGATGAGTACGCTCAAAATTTCACACTTCATTATAATTTTCCGCCGTTCTCGGTCGGCGAGGTTCGCCCGATGCGCGGACCCGGCCGGAGGGAAATCGGACACGGCGCCCTCGCAGAAAAGGCTTTAGTGGCGGTAAGACCACCGGACGATGAATTCGCTTATACTATCAGAGTAGTCTCGGATATTACCGAATCGAACGGTTCCAGCTCGATGGCTTCGGTTTGTGGTGGTACATTAGCTCTAATGGATGCAGGTGTTCCAATCACAAAACCTGTCGCCGGTATTTCAATTGGGATGATTAGCGGCGAAAACGGCCGATACGAATTGCTGACCGATATACTTGGCGAAGAAGACCACTTCGGCGAAATGGATTTTAAAGTCGCCGGCACTGAAGATGGTATAACAGCAATACAACTCGATATAAAAGCCGAGGGACTGGCACATAACATTATGGTTGAGGCACTTGAGCGAGCCAAAACAGTCCGGTTAGAGATATTGAAGATTATTGCCGAAGTAATCAAAGAACCCAGAGCTGAATTAAGTGTATATGCACCGAAGCTGATAAGTATTGAAATCGACCCTGAATTTATCGGCAAGGT
>CAZJIR010000462.1:0-2600 GCA_964546095.1 uncultured Pirellulales bacterium | reverse complement strand
CGCTATCGATATCTCAATCATTGCTCTTTATCTTGTTTCAACGGTTGTAGTTGGATTTCTTATATCGAAAAGAGCTTCTAAGAATATGGATTCTTACTTTCTCGGTGGCAAGAGCATCCCATGGTATATACTGGGTGTTTCGAATGCTTCGGGAATGTTCGATATAACCGGGACGATGTGGCTGGTTTATCTGCTCTTTGTTTACGGTCTCAAAGGTGCGTTCATACCGTGGTTATGGCCGGTGTTCAATCAGATATTTTTAATGGTGTATTTATCTTGCTGGCTGCGGCGTTCCAATGTCATGACCGGTGCTGAGTGGATGAAGACCAGGTTTGGCACCGGGACCGGCGCGCAGCTATCTCATATCATCATTGTTATCTTTGCGATTGTCAGTGTGATTGGATTTCTAGCCTATGGATTCAAGGGAATCGGCAAATTTTCCTCGGAATTTCTGCCCTGGAATCTGACGCCAAATCAGTATGGGCTTATCTTTATGGGTATAACTACATTATACGTTGTAAAAGGTGGAATGCACAGTGTGGTTCTGACCGAACTGATACAATTTGGAATAATGACTGTAGCGTCAATAGCTGTTGGTATAATCGCCATAAATAAAGTAACAAGCAGCCAGGTTCTGGAATTAGTACCTGAAGGATGGCAGCAATTGCATTTTGGCTGGAGGCTTGATTTAGACTGGAGCGAAATACTTGCCTCTGTAAACACAAAAATTGCGAACGACGGCTATGAATTGTTCACCTGCTTTATGATGATGATTGTTTTCAAAGGTTTCCTGTTAAGCGTGGCAGGGCCCGCACCCAACTACGATATGCAGCGTATTCTTGCTACTAAGAGTCCTAAAGAAGCGGCCAAAATGAGTGGTTTTGTTTCTGTAGCGTTGTTTTTCCCGAGGTATATGTTGATAGGGGGCCTGGCGGTTTTGGCTATTGTGTATCTTATGCCCGACCTGGCGGCGATGGGCGAGGATATTGATTTCGAAATGATTTTGCCTATGGCGATGAGAGAATTTGTTCCTACCGGTCTGCTGGGAATACTGATGGCCGGCTTGATAGCGGCGTTTATGTCAACTTTTGCCGCTACGGTCAACGCAGCACCGGCTTATATCGTCAACGATATTTATAAACGCTATATCAATCCCAATGCTTCTGATAAACAATATGTCAAAATGAGTTATATCATTTCACTTACTGTGGTGGTTGTAGGAATTTCTTTCGGACTTTTTATGGTTGAGTCGATTGACAGCGTGACGCAATGGATAGTTTCTTCTTTGTGGGGTGGGTATGCTGCGGCGAATGTCTTGAAATGGCACTGGTGGAGATTCAATGGTTACGGCTATTTCTGGGGGATGGTTTTAGGATTGATTGCGTCATTGACGATGCCGTTATTTTTAACTTTTCCTGATTTCTATATATTCCCGTTTATTTTAGTTGTCTCGCTGGCAGGATGTATTGTTGGCACATTGCTGACTAAGCCGGAAGATGATGAAGTCCTGAAGTCGTTCTATAAACAGGTACGTCCCTGGGGATTCTGGAAGCCGATACATGAGAAGGTCGTTATGGAAGACCCCGGTTTTCAGGGGAATAAAGATTTCAAGAGAGATATGTTTAATGTTGTTATTGGAATTATCTGGCAGACGTCTCTGGTGGTTATTCCAATATACCTGATTATTAGAGAAAATGTTTCCTTAATAACAGCGGTTATTATCCTTGCGATTACTTCGTTTATTCTAAAGAAGAACTGGTACGACAAATTAACGGATTAGCGATATCGGGTAATATAACCGGTTATTTTTCAGTGTAGGGTATTTCATTAATTTTTATGGTATTTTGAAAAAGGTGGGTGTTATGACTTCCGGGTTGTTGGCGGAATCACCGACCGGTTGCAGGGGGCAAAAAATGTGTCAATTGTTCGTGCAGGTATTGCGTCAGCCTTCTTGAGTGAGGGTTTAAAAATCGAATCACAGAATCTCTAATGTGGTACTTCTTAAATAATGGAGGTTTCCAATGTATAAAGTTTTGAGTTGGTTTGTATTGCTTATGTTTACTACGGTAGGTTTGACCGGCGGGCAGGCTAAACGTGTGGTTTTCGAAGGTACTGAGTTCGAGCAGAAGTGGACTGTTGGAGATTTAGATTTGCCCTCCGACTGGTCCGGCTATGAATGCCTTGTTATGGAGATGAAGACTTCCACGTCTCAACGGTTCTTTTTATGGGTATATACCAAGGACGGGCCGAGACGGATTGTCATTCATCCGTTCGGACAGGATGTGTGGTTCCGTGCATCTGTGCCGCTTAAGTTTTTTAAGCGGCCGAGTCAGGAGGGATTTGACCTTGCATCTACAAATAACAAGCCTTCGAATTCTTTTTGGGTATCTCTGTGGGGCCCGTTCGGTTCTATAGACAAGGTCGAGGCTTTAGGTGTGATTATGGAATATCCACTCGGCAAACCTGTGCTTGAAGTTCGGTCTGTTCGTTTGGCTAAGGAGGACCCGGGCTCCGAGATTCTGGAAAAATTGCCTGTAGTGAATGAGTTCGGCCAGTGGATTCACGGCGATTGGCCAGGTAAAATCAAGAACCTGGAGCAA
>CAZJIR010000461.1:0-2604 GCA_964546095.1 uncultured Pirellulales bacterium | reverse complement strand
TCATCTTCTGTTAAGGCAACTATTGATATTAGTAACTTGTTGAACCTGCCCGGAATCATTCAGCCTGCGTCGCCGGATCAGGAGTTCGCTGATAAGATTAGACAGGTGGTATTGGAAATCAGCCGGCAGGCGATAGATAAGGTCAGGCAAATGCGTGCAGCCGAAGGGAAATGCCTTGAAGATGATTTGAAAGAACAATGCAGGACAATAGAGGGAAACCTTGAACAAATACGTACTCAAAGCACCGTAGTTGTGCACCAGTATGCAAAAAAGCTGAAGAAAAGAGTTGATGAGTTGCTTGCTGAAGCAAAGCTGAAATTGGACGAAGAGACACTTGCAAGAGAGGTGGCTATTTTTGCAGAAAGGTCGGATATTTCCGAGGAGATTGCACGGCTGGATTCACATCTTAAGCAATTTATTCAATGCTGTCAGGCAAATGAGCAGGCGGGACGCAGGTTGGACTTCATTGGCCAGGAGATGCTCAGAGAAGCCAACACAATTGCCAGCAAAGCCTCTGATACTGATATTATCCGTTGTGTGGTCGATATAAAATGCCGGATAGACCGGATTAAAGAGCAGGTTCAAAACGTTGAGTAATGTAGTTTTAAAACGTTAATGTTGTTAGGTATTTGTACTGGAACTGGAATGAGCGATATAAAGAACATTAAAAGCAAAAGCGAAGTAGTGATAGTGAGCGGCCCGTCCGGCGTTGGCAAGAGCACTATTTGCAAAGAGATAGTTAAAAGATTTAATAATGTTTATCTTAGCACATCGGTTACCACTCGGCCGAAGAGTGAAACCGAAGTTGACGGACAGGATTATTGGTTTATATCAGAACAGGAATTTCAAGAGCGAATCAATAAAGGCCTGTTGCTGGAATATGCTGAAGTGTTCGGTAATCTATATGGGACGCCGAGGGACAAGATTGAAGAAGCCATGCAGGCCGGCAAAACCGTTATTCTGGAAATCGACGTTGAGGGTGCCAAACAAGCCAAGGCGGTTTTCCCTGATGCTGTAATGATTTTTATTTTACCACCGACCGAAAAGGAGCTTGCCGAACGTATGGACCGTCGAGGCAGAGAAATTGCCGAAGTTGCTGAGGAAAGGCTGGATGGGGCAAGCACAGAAATCGCCGCGGCCTGGCAATATTATAAACATATGGTTATAAATGAGGACTTAGAGCAGGCAGTAGAAGAATGTGTGCAAATTATCGAAGAATCTGACAATGGGTCGTAGTCAGTCGGTTGTATGTGCTACAAATCACGAATCGTTAGGCAGCAGGCTAATCACAAGTGTGATGAATGAAGTTTATGAAGGATTTTAATTTGGGTCGTACTGCAAGATGGGACCCGAATCCGGATACGAGGTAGAAGATGATAGATGAGCTTAAGAGTGACAAGATAGTTAATAAGATTGGTGGCAGATTCAAATTAACAGCTTTGGTTCAAAGGCGGTTAAGCGAGCTTTTACAGGGTGCCAGGCCGTTAATTGAGAATCCTGAGAACATGACAACGCTCGAAATTGTTGTTCAGGAGATCCTGCAGGACAAGATTGCTGTCGATGATGGGTTACCTCCGAAGAATGCAGAGAGCACAAAGAAAAGTTAAAAATAAATCAACTCTTTTCTAGCCATCGGCGCGAGATATAAAATGCTCGACGGTCTGAATATTTTATTAGGTGTTAGCGGTGGTATCGCCGCATACAAGGCTGTTGATTTGGCCAGTAAGCTTACTGCTGCCGGTGCAATGGTAAATACCATAATGACGGAAAACGCTTGTAAGCTTGTTGGTCCTAAAAGCTTCGAGGCTGTTACGTGCTCATCTGTTTTTACGAGCCTGTGGAGTTCAATCGAAGAATATAAAATCGAGCATATAGCACTGGTTGATTGGGCTGATATTATTGTCGTGTCACCTGCGACAGCTAATATTATAGGTAAAATTGCAAACGGCATCTGTGATGATTTACTTAGTACGACTCTATGTGTAGCCTGGCCGTTGATTAAATCAGGGGCTGTGCTTTTAGCTCCTGCTATGAATAATAATATGTGGAGCAATCCATCCGTGCAGCACAATGTCGAGACGGTAAAAGAAATGGGTTTTGAGCTGATAGGACCTGTTGAAGGCCGACTTGCATGTGGTGCTGAAGGTATCGGTAGGATGTCGGAGCCGCAGGATATCCTGAAAGCTATCGAAAAAATCGCTTCGAAAATTAACAAGCGCAAAGTTTGACTCGATGTTGGATGCTCTCCACAGGACGCCCAATGGCGGATGCTCGTAAAAAGTGAAATTCGAGTATCAGGGATCGAGTATCAAGAATCGAGATGCGAATTTTAATCACATCAGGTGGAACCCGGGAATACATAGACCCGGTTCGTTTTATCTCCAACGCCAGCAGCGGCAGAATGGGTTACGCCCTTGCGCGTGCGGCGCTCAGGGCCGGGAATAAAGTAACTTTGATAACCGCGTCAACCACCCAAAGACCGCCGAATGGGGCGAAAATTGTAAAGGTCGAAACCGCGTCCCAAATGTTCAAGGTGGTCAAAAAGAATTTTGAGAAGTGCGATTGTCTGATTATGGCCGCGGCCGTGGCTGATTACACTCCGAC
>CAZJIR010000460.1:0-2612 GCA_964546095.1 uncultured Pirellulales bacterium | reverse complement strand
CAAACTTCTCGGCGTATTCCTTGATACGCCCACGTCTTATATTCTTTAGTTCCAGGACAAAGGCGAGTTTTTCATCATCAATACCATCAGGGTCATAGATTGTACCGTTAGAGTCTGAAAGGCTGACTGTTTTCGCTCCGAGCTGGTTGAGTTTTTGTACTGTGTACTGGGCCACGTTTCCTGAGCCGGAGACGGTACAGACTTTACCCTTAAAGCTCTGGCTTTGTGTCTTTAGCATTTCTTCGGCAAAGTACACACAGCCATAGCCGGTGGCCTCGGGACGAATGAGTGAGCCACCCCAGTTCAGTGCTTTACCGGTCAAAACGCCGGTAAACTCATTGCGAATACGTTTGTACTGGCCGAATAGAAAACCGATTTCACGGTCGCCGACACCAATGTCCCCGGCGGGCACATCCGTGTCAGGACCTATATGACGGCAAAGTTCAGTCATAAAACTCTGGCAAAAACGCATAACTTCGTTATCGCTTTTGCCCTTGGGGTCAAAATCTGAGCCACCTTTACCTCCACCCATCGGCAGAGTGGTGAGAGAATTCTTGAATACCTGCTCGAATCCGAGGAATTTCAGGATACCTGCGGTAACGGTGGGATGGAACCTCAGGCCACCCTTGTAGGGACCAAGAGCACTATTGAATTCGAAGCGAAACCCACGGTTGACCTGAACACTACTCTTATCATCCTGCCAGGGTACCCGGAACATAATCTGTCTTTCCGGTTCGACAATCCTCTCGAGGATTTTAGCTTCTACATACTGGGGATTTCTTTTTAATACCGGCCCCAGAGAATCCAGGACCTCTTTTACCGCCTGGTGAAATTCCACCTCGCCGGGATTGCGTTTTAAAACCTGTTCATAAACACTCTGAACAATCGTATCTGCTGCCATTTGCATAATCTCCACTGAATATCAAAATTTCTGTTTTCTACTACTGCTACAATAAGTTAAACTAATAGAAAGAACGTAATTATGTTGTTCAAGGTAAAAAGCCAGACCATTACAATAGCATATTTAATGAGTAAGACACAATACATTAATAGTAATATAGTTTATCAGGACAGCTTATAATGCATATAGAAATGCTAAAAGTATTTTGCGACTTAGCGGATTTACGAAGCTTCTCAAGAACTGCGGAGAGACATCTTTTAAGTCAATCTGCTATCTCACAGCAGCTTGCCCAACTGGAACTCGCACACAAATGCCAGTTAATCAACCGAAAGAAAAGACCTATTGAACTTACAAAGGCAGGCCAGTTACTTTACCAGGCCTCCAAAGATATGATTGAAAGATATGAACAGTTAAGGAATGAATTGAGCACTTTACAGAAGTCTTCCGTTAGCAGAATTAATCTGGCTGCGATTTTCAGTATCGGAATGCATACGCTTCCTGACTACGTTAAGAAATTCATGGTCAGCTATCCAAACGTAAATGTCCATATCGAATACTTTAGTGCCAACAGAATTTATGAGCTGGTTTTAGCTGGTGATGTTGATATTGGCCTTGTAGCTGTTCCTAAAAAAGACAAGAGACTCGATGTATATGACTTTGAGGATGAGCCGCTGGTTTTAGTCTGCAGTCCAAAACATCCGTTGTCGTATGAATCACAGATAGATATTCACAAATTGCAATTTGAAAGATTTATCGCCTTCGAAAAGGGCGTTCCTACACGGATGTGGATTGATAACATCTTAGAGCGTTATAATATAGCTGTTCGGCCGATGATGGAATTCGATAATATCGAAACTATTAAACGAGCAGTGGAAATCGATTCAGGTGTAAGTATATTGCCAAAAACAGCCATCCTTCAGGAACTGGGCAGCGGAACAATAAAAGCTATAGATTTTTCTAACGAAAAATTTGTAAGATCTACCGGAATAATTGTCCGTAAAGGTAAAATTTTAGGTCAGGCTGGCCGATACCTTATTGAGCTACTACGAAAAAAAACTTGATAATACGAATATCGAGGTTCAAATTAAGGCAGCTGTGCAGTAGGAGTTTCTTCCACTTTAGGCAAACTCGAAACTAACGAACAAATGTGATACTAAATACGATATACTAATATTATGTCAATTAAAGCTGTAATATTTGATTTAGATGGCACAATTACACAGCCTTATTTTGACTTCGACACCATACGCGAAGAATTAGGCTTAGCCAGGGATTCCGGACCCGTCCTGGAATCGATGGAAAAAATGACCAATCAACAACAGCTGAATGCAGAGAAAATACTTAGCTATCACGAGCAAAAGGCAGTAGTAGAATCAAAGCTTAATGCGGGAGCTAAACGTACGCTTTCGGCACTTCAAACTATGGGGATTCATATTGGAGTACTAACACGTAACAAACGGAGTAATGCCATTGCTATCGCCCGCAAACACAAGCTGGAATTCGATGCTGTCATTGGCAGAGAAGACGGTCCGGTCAAACCCGATGCTTTCGGAATTTTACAGCTATGTAAACAATTCGGCGTAGAGCCGAAGGAAACTCTGCTGGTAGGCGATTACCTCTTTGATTTACTCTGCGCAAAGGCTGCTGGCGCCTTTGCGGTGCTTCTAACCAATCACGATAAGGCCGATGAGTTTGCCGAGCATGCGGATTT
>CAZJIR010000459.1:0-2634 GCA_964546095.1 uncultured Pirellulales bacterium | reverse complement strand
CCTGAAAACATTGAAGTACTTTTAGGAATTCCGATTGTTATCATTTTTGTATTAGGCGCAACCAATTCACTAAATCTTCTGGACGGCCTTGATGGTCTTTCTGCCGGTGTTACGGTAATAATCACCGGTGCTATGTTATTGTTGGCGATTCATTTAAGCACTTGGGGTTTCAGCAAAGTTGGCGGCGATGCAGTGCGAGTAATTATATGTTTGGGTCTTCTCGGTGCGGTTTGCGGTTTTTTGCCTTTTAACCGCCATCCGGCTAAAATATTTATGGGAGATGCCGGAAGTATGCTTCTGGGTTTTGTAGTAGCGGCCCTTATGATTTTATTCGCTGAAAAGATACCAAGATGGTGGATGGCTTCGGTTGTTGTCTTCGGGCTACCTATTCTCGATACGGTTGTTGCACTTGTAAGGCGATTCATTAATAAACGTCCTTTGTTCGTTTCCGACCGCGGGCATATATATGACCAGATGATTGACAGGGGAATACCTTTGAAAAGAACAGTCGCCATTTGCTACATTCTGGCCGGCGTATATGCACTTCTCGGTCTTGCTATGAGCCAGATAAAAACCAGATATGCCTTGGTTGTGTACATAGTTGTGTTTATTGTCTCAGCAATCGTAGTCTGGAAAAAAGGTTACCTTAAGATGGAAGGCCTGCGAGGAGCAATCCGCAAGGAGCCGCAGGGCGGTTAAACCGATTCTGTTTTAGCAACGTAAATATTACTGATAATTCCGTGGTGTACAATTTGCCCGGCAAGCTTGAATCCTGATTTTAGATACAATTTATTGCCCGGTTTATTATCTGCTCCAACGGTAACCTTAACTTTATCTATATTTGTTTCTTGGTAGTGTTTGAAGCCATTGTTAATTAATTGGCTAGCCAAGCCCTTTCCTTGTTCTTCGGGTTCAACAGCAATTGAGAGCAACTCTGCTGAAGGTAGATTCATATTTTTTGTTTTGGCAGGGTACAACAGAGTCTCGAACATTTTTTTTATCCGTTTGAAAGACCATAAATTGCCTGCCAGTAGCAAAACGAATTTCACACCTTTTTTCCAAACAACTGATTTATAAAGTTTATTGATATTTGTAGTGAACGCCACGAATCCGAGCACTCTCTCGTTTTTTACCGCTACAATGCCGAAGCTTGATTTGTTTTGAACGATAGCCTCATATAAAGAAGTTACGAAATCAATGCCCATAGAGCTGATAAAGCCGGTGCTTATACATTGAATATGTAATGCGGCGACCTGTCCGGCATGAGCGGCCTGGAGGTCTTTGAACTCAATCTGACTTTGCACTTGGTTCATGTTTTATCACTGAAGATATTAACTCCAGAGCCTGTTTTGCCAGTTCATCTCTGTTGAATTTTTCAATGGCAAGCCGTCGGGCGTTTTGTCCCATTTGTTCTACCTGTTGTCTGTGTGAGTTAAGATACTGCACCTTCTCGATAAACTCATCAAGGTTGCACAAATTGCAGCCAAAGCCGGCCTGATTCTCTTCGAGAATCTTTTTTTGCCAGCCGGAATAATTTAAAAGCACTGCCCTGCCTGCGTTTAAAGAGTCAAAAAATTTATTGGCCGAGTTATGCTCGATAATCGGGTAATTGCCGATTATTACAAGCCCTATATCGGCCGCGGCGTAAAATTCCGGCAGCTCCCACTTGGGCACGGAAGGCAAAATTTCTAGGTTTGTAAGGCCGATTTTTTTGACTCTGCTTTCCAGAGACGACTTTTGATTTCCATCTCCTATTAATACAAAAATAATGTCGCTATCGTCTTTGAGCATCTCGGCGGCGTCGATAATGAAATCCAGTCCGTTGACCTTGCCCATTGCACCCGCGTGCAGAAGAACAAACTTGTCTTTCCAGCCTTTTCTTTGTCGAACAGCCAGGCCCTCAATCTCCGGATTGAATATATCTGAATCGCAACTGTTAGGTATTACTGTAATCTGTTTTTCCTCACCCAAGATTTTTCTTATACCCTCCGCTTGGCCCGGCGATAAAGCGACTATGGAAGAACAACTCTCGTAAATGGTTTTCTCAAGCCATAGAAGAATCCTGATAAGAAGCTTATTGGTTATGATGCCAAGCTCAACTGGAATTTCAGGCCACTGGTCACGCACTTCAAAAACAAAGGGTATGTGTTTAAACCATTTTATGACCATAGCAGGGATACCAACAGTCAACGGCGTGCTGGTGGCATATATAACATCTATATTTTTGGTTCTAAGGCCGGCGTAAATACTCAAGAAGCAGAATGATAGAAATGACATTATCCGTCGCAGATATGATTGTTTATTACTGTACTTACTCCCAACAATAATTACGTTTATCCCCTCTACGCGTTGCTTCTCGTGGAGCGACCCTGTTGCTTTCAGACCGCCTATGTCATATTGGCCGGTTATTAACGTAACCTTATGCCTGGCCATTACCCATCGGCGGGCAAATTCATACGAGCGTGTGCCGGTACTGCCCGCGGGTGTGGCAAAATGTTGATGGATGTAAAGAATGTGCATCAGTCTTCGATTAGTTCCCTTAGCTTAGCCGCGTTTTCTGAGATATTGAAATCCTTCAGAACACGTTCGCGCCCGGCCTTTCCGAGCTTCTCAATCTTATCATTATCTTCAATA
>CAZJIR010000458.1:0-2634 GCA_964546095.1 uncultured Pirellulales bacterium | reverse complement strand
CCTTCGGGACTTTGCCGATAATGGCGACCGCCCAAAGCATGGGCCTTGATGGGCCAGGCGTTCTTCATCCAGCATTGATGGTCGATGATGTGAATGTAAAAGTCACTGAAGTTCCCGCCGCTGGCCCAGATGAAACTATGGAAACGCTGCACTTGGTAAAGCAATTCGCTGATACCGGGTGGCTTGGGCGGCGAGAAAAAGAATCCGAGCGGTCCATGCATCCGGTAGCCGCGTTGCAGGATTATCTCGCCGATTTCTCCGTCCTGGATGCGTTGAAATAGTGCCTGGAGCGCCCGGCTGTGACGGGACATCAATCCCACTCCCACTTTGAGGTTCTTCGCGGTTGCCTCTTCGGCGAGCTTGAACATCTGCCGGCTGGACGGGCCGTCCACGGTGACAGGCTTTTCCATAAAAACATTGAGGCCTTTCTTGATTGCGTATGTGAAGTGCACCCAACGGAATACCGGAGGTGTTGCAAAGATCGCGACATCGCCCGGACTCAGACAACCCATCACATGTTTGTAAGCGTCGAAGCCCACGAACCGGTGACCCTTAGGTACGTCCACTTGGTCGGGGTAAGCTTTCTTCAAATTCTCGTAACTGCTGTTAAGACGATTTTCGAAGACGTCACCCATGGCGACGAGTTTAATCGGCCCGTTATTTACGGACAGGGCGTCCACGGCTGCTCCAGTGCCCCGACCTCCGCAGCCGATCAAAGCCACCCTGATAGTGTTGCTCTGCCCGGCGTACATGCGTGGAGCGGCCACCGCCATAAAAGCTGATGCAGCGGCGATCCGACCGGTGTCTTTCAGGAACTCACGACGTGATGTGCTTTTATTAGTAATATCGCTCATAAAGGTCTTCCTCCTGACTGAATGGTTTAAAAAACTTCAAATGCACATTTGCTCCGGGGATTGCTGTTTCCCTTCGGCCTGAACGACGTATAGGTTATATAATGTACTATCATATAGCCATCGCATAGTATTTTACAAGTATGTTTTTCACGCCGTAGTAAAAGTGTGTCCGCCGAACAACTCTATAACCCGTTATCCGCCAATTTTACTAAAATACTCATTTTATAACTGTTCATTATTTGTTAACAAGTCGCAACCTGTCCACGATGGTTTAATTGACCGGTTACATCAAGCGTGACCTAATACCTCACTGATTTCGCATATTTTTGTCTTTAATAAGGTTAAAACAGTAGCTATAATGCCACCAATCGTCGCAGTCCCGTGAGTCCCGTAAGGGATGCCTTACGGCAGAGGCCGAAAGAAAGCATATTTTTTGCAGGTTTTTTTACTGTTTACTGTATAAATACGTGGAGAGGTGTCGGAGTGGCTGATCGAGCCGGTTTCGAAAACCGGTGTGCCCTTTTTGGGGTACCGCGGGTTCGAATCCCGCCCTCTCCGCCATTTTGAAAACGAAGTTTTTAAAATGGCGAGATCTCTCCAAATAATTTTGCTTTGTAAAATTATTTGGAGGATCCGTTGTTAGAAGAAAACTCGGTATTAAAAGTAAAAACTAATCATGCGGATAGCTTTGGGACAATTTAATGCGGTGGTGGGTGATTTAGCCGGTAATGCCCGGAAGATGTGTGAAATCTATACCGAGGCGGTTCGGTCTGATGTGGATTTGTTGGTCTTTCCGGAATTGGCTGTTTGTGGCTATCCGCCGGAAGATTTGCTGCACAAGAAACATTTCCTGGAAGATTGTTCGTTGGCCCTTGAACAGTTATTAGTCAATTGTCCGGAAAAAACTATAATAGCCGGCTTTGCCGAACACTATCAGGGCAGCAGTTACAATTCTGCCGCTGTGCTGAAGGGTGGGCGGATAATCAGGATTTACAGGAAAGCTCGATTACCGAATTATGGTGTGTTCGATGAGCAGAGATATTTTCAATCTGGTAACGAGCCTGTTGTAATCAGCATTGGCGGTCTTAATGTTGCTGTTACTATCTGTGCCGATATCTGGGACATTGAATGGCTTGCCGGTTTCCTCAGGGATGCGGGCGAAATACAAATGATTTTAAATATCTCAGCCTCACCGTTTCATTTCGGCAAGATTAAAAAAAGACAGGAAGTAGTCAGCGATTGTGCAAAACGGTTCAATTGCGCTGTCGCTTACTGTAATCTTGTTGGTGGTCAGGATGAATTGATTTTTGATGGGCGAAGTATGTTTGCCGATTCGACCGGTGGGATAATGGCCAAAGGCAAGGCATTTGACGAGGATTTAATAATTGCCGATGTAATGCCTGCAGAGGATGGGATTGTGAAAGTTGAGCCCATGCAGCCTCCGGCTCCGCAACCGGCTAATCTTTCCGATGAGATTTATCAGGCGCTTGTGCTTGGCACGAGAGATTATACCCGAAAAAACGGTTTTACGAAGGTACTGCTCGGCCTAAGTGGAGGAGTGGATTCTTCTGTTACAGCCGCGGTTGCTGTTTCTGCTTTGGGGCCGGAAAATGTCATCGGCATTACAATGCCCTCGGAGTTCAACAGTCCTGATACGATAAGCGATGCCGGGAAGCTGGCCGAAAATTTGGGCATCGAATTTCTTACTATCCCGATTGAGCCGGTACTTAAGCAATTCGATGAGGTGCTAAAGGCGGTTCGGGGCTGGAGCAGCGAGGGT
>CAZJIR010000457.1:0-2641 GCA_964546095.1 uncultured Pirellulales bacterium | reverse complement strand
AAGAAGTTCTTATACAACAGGTCTTATGAGCAGCTAACTAAAGCAAAAGAAGATGAACTGCTGACCGTCCGCAAATTTAATAAAGAGACGCAGCTGTATTCTTTCCCAAAGACCGAAAAGGGTAGAAGCAATCAAGACAAACTCTGCAAAGCAAATATTTGGGCAATACGAGCAGTTGCTAAAAAGTATAAATATAATAGTGCTAAATTAACATTTGATGACTTATTTGCGGTGGGCACTATAGGCTTTACACAAGCTATGCACAGATACGACCCAACAAAAGATGCGCGACTTTCGACTTATGCTTGGTATTATGTGAAAAAAACTGTTAACGAAGCTATTGGTAAAGAGACTAAAAATTCTTATCAGTCAGAAAAAGTCCAAAAAATCTGTAGAAGTTTAAAAAGAGAGATTGAGTTTTTGTATCAACTAAAAGCTAAAAATCCTACCGAAGATGAAATAGTAGGCCGAGTAGCGCAATTATTGACAAAGGAAAAGGAGCCAACTATTCGTCAAGTTTACAGATTTTATGTAGTTGAAGATATTCCGCCGGTTGAGCAAAAGCCGTTAGAAGGCGAGCCAGAGGAATTTATCGGCACGGATTCAGACCAAGAAGAAGATTTGACTACGGTAAAATCTTACGGGGACTCCGAGATACAAACAGGCAGCCTCGATGAATTGGACATAGGTATATCTGCAAAAGAAGAAGATAAATTTAGAGATCATAAAATACCTTCAGCGGAAGACCGTTTTATGCTCGGAGAAGACTGTTCAAAAATTTTATGGATTGTGCATAATAAGTTAGATCCTAAATTGGGGGACATATTAAAAATGCGACACGGAGCGATGACCGACGATAATCATGAATATACTTTTGCACAGATTGGAAAGCATTACGGTTGCGATACATCGACAGCGTTGCGATGGTACCGGAAAGCCATAGAAACAGTCCGCAAAGCCTGGGATAACTGCTAATTTACCGACAAACGGCATCTCAGTTTACCGTACAATGGCCAAACGCCACGATTAAGGGTAAACGTCCTATACCAGCAAATAGCGGCTTGTAGGCCGTTGGCCGGTTTTAGATCGAAAAATAAAAATATATTTACGTTTGTATGTGCCTATAATTACGGGGCTTATGGGGGGCAGGCAAAAATATTTCGCCAAATCCTGCAACTTTTAGCAAAATAGGAGTAGAACATACATGTAAAAACTTACCAATAATTTTTTGCGGGAAAATACTGATATTTAATTTTGCGGAGGTGTGATTATGCAAAAAGATAGCGTTTCGAGAAATCCACAAACGGCTCTTTTTTAGCGGGATGCTAAAAAGCGACTGACTATTGAATGACAAACCGCCGGCGGGATGCCGGCAACCGATCTGATTGGGCGGGATGTCCTTTCAGATTTCATAAAGTAGTAGCATCATGGAGTAATAGAAATAAAAAATCTCCAGCAGTATATAATAGTTCAATAATTCAAAGAAGCGGGATGCCTAGTTTTTTAGCGGGATGCTAAAAGGCGACTGATTATTGAATGACAAGCCGCCGGCGGGATGCCGGCAACCGATCTGATTGGGCGGGATGCTTTTTCAGGTTGGCACTTCACAAAGTAATAGAAATAAAAAATATCTGCGAA
Organism: uncultured Pirellulales bacterium; assembly: GCA_964546095.1. Taxonomy (GTDB): domain Bacteria; phylum Planctomycetota; class Phycisphaerae; order Sedimentisphaerales; family Anaerobacaceae; genus NIOZ-UU13. The sequence goes on along the minus strand of CAZJIR010000457.1, from coordinate 1,003 downwards.
ATGTACGCGCAGAAAATCGAAACTCTTTTTCTGAAAGGAATAACAATGGAAATTAAAAAAATAGCAATCGACAAAATAAATCCAGCTTCTTACAACCCAAGGCGCGACCTCAAACCTGATGACAAAGAGTACAAGCAGCTGGTCAAAAGTATGGATGAATTCGGCTGTGTCGAGCCATTGGTCTGGAACAAACGCACAGGCAATCTCGTGGGAGGTCACCAGTGTTTCAAGGTAATCTTGGCGCAGGGGGCCAAAGAAGCTCAGGTCAGTGTAGTGGACCTATCTATAGAGAAGGAAAAGGCTCTCAACATAGCTCTCAATAAGATAAGCGGTGATTGGGACAGAACCAAGCTCGCTGAACTCATCGATGAACTAGTAAAGATACCACAAATAGACATCGAAACGGTCGGTTTTGACATGCCGGAGGCGGAACAGTTGATCGCCGATATACTTGGCGATACCGAACCTGGCGAGGCCGCCGATCTACAGGCACAGCTAAATGCAGGCCTTCCTGTAATAACCAGGCCGGGAGACTTGATTGAGCTGGGTCTTAACAAAGAGCACCGTATTCTATGCGGTGACGTAACAAAGCCGGCTGATGTTGCAAAGCTAATGGGTGATAGCCGGGCAAGGTTGTGTCATACGGATCCGCCCTACAATGTCAATTATGACCGCAACAAGCGTCCTTCTCCTACGAAGACTAAAAAATCTTCTCGGACAACAGAGCGTATCCGCAATGACGACTTGACCCCAAAGCGTTATGAAGCTTGGTTTGGCAAGGTGGTAAATGCCTTTGCTGAAGCGATGGTATCAGGTGCACCGTTCTACGTTTGGAACAGTCATAAGAATTTCGGCCTGATGCACGATTTGCTTTCCGAAAGAAATTTCAAAATATCTTCGGTAATAACATGGGCAAAGGAAAGTTTTGCTCCAGGCTTCGGCGACTTTAACGAACAGACCGAATTCTGCCTCTACGGTTGGAAGGGCGGCGCAAAGCACAATT
>CAZJIR010000456.1:2072-2652 GCA_964546095.1 uncultured Pirellulales bacterium | reverse complement strand
GACTGTCTTTCATTTATGTTTGCAGGTTTAGGTTTGAAGAAAGAAATACATTTCATCAGGATTTTCCGCTCTTGCCGCGGTAACAGCAAGAGCTCGCGCATCATCAATAATGTAGAGGACATCCTGTGAGATATAGTGGGCAAACCATTTATGTGGTAGTGTCCCATCCATCAGTTGCTTAACATACAGGCAATTAATTATCTGTTCATAAACCGGTTGAATGGTACCCCAAAGGTTTTGGGTGAATGGTCCTGCTGCTTCCATCATTTCCAATGTTTATAAAAGTGATGTACAGGGCCATGTCCTTTTCCCAAAGTATAAGCTGCTCCGCTAATTATAGCACGGTCAATGTAATTTTTTGCATGCCTTACAGCATCATTTAAAGGTAAACCAAGTGCTAAAAACGATGCAATAGCCGATGATAAGGTACATCCGGTGCCATGTGTGTTTTTTGTGGATATCCTCTTTGATTTCAGTGCAAGAATATTGTCGTCTTCAGCATTATAAAAAATGTCAACAAGTTCATTGCCGGTTAAATGGCCGGCTTTTAACATTACCGAAACGCTTCTGTTCAGAGATA
>CAZJIR010000456.1:0-2062 GCA_964546095.1 uncultured Pirellulales bacterium | reverse complement strand
ATTTCTCAGCCATCCGGGCCAGTTCTTCCTGTGACCGAATCTTTTTTCCCAGCAGAATTTCTGCCTCCGGAATATTGGGGGTGATGACCCGTGTAATGGGAATCAATTCGTGTTTTAAAGTTTCAATAGCTTCATCCTGCAAAAGCTTATCACCCGACGTGGCCACCATTACCGGGTCCAGCACGATATTTTTTATATAATACTTCTGAAGCGTATTTTTTACGGTTTTAATGATCTCTGACGAATGCAACATACCAATTTTTACGGCATCTGCCCCGATATCGTCAAGCACTGCCGAAATCTGGTCGCTCACTGCTTCCAACGGAACCGGATATACACCGCTCACACCTGTTGTGTTTTGAATAGTTATGGCTGTAATCGCTGACATAGCATAACAACCGCATGCCGATATAGTTTTTATATCGGCCTGGATCCCTGCCCCTCCACCCGAATCGCTGCCGGCAATTGTCAAAACCCTTTTATACTGCTTTTCTATATTTTTCATACGCTAAAATGATCAAAACCATGCTGGTTAAATAATACCTGTTTCCCGTTTTTCATCCAATTTATCCGCGGTTCCCCTTCAACTATCCCGCCTATCTGGATCAAATCCCTGCCAAAAGCAGTCTGAAAACCGGAATTGATCTGATCGAAATTTTTGGATTTAATTGTACAAAGCAAAACATAATCTTCCCCACCCGAAGTTACATATTTATCAAGGTTCCATCTTTCTGTAAGCGCCACTCTTTTAAGCGTATCTGAAACTGGCAATTTATCCATGTCAACAATGGCTGATTTTCGCGATGCCTTTAAAATATGAACCAGGTCAGAAGCGATGCCGTCCGACACATCCATCATGGCATGGACTTCAGGATGTTTTACCAGCCATAAACCTTCGTTTACATGAGGTTCGGGAAGATGATGGCTTCGGATTAATTGCAGGTTATCCTTCGTTTCCGGTAGATTATTTAACAAAACTTTCAGTCCGCCGGCAGAGTCGCCCAGAAAACCTGTTACAAAAATAATATCGTTGCTTTGGGCCATAGAACGTAAACGGGCTTCGCCTTTCCTGCATTTCCCGATTACTCCGATATTAATAACCAGATATTTTTTCGATTTTGTGGTATCGCCACCCAGAAGCGGGACACTGTATTTTTGCGAGAGTTCAGAGTAGCCTTTCATTACAGCATCGAGGTACTCAACTTCGGTATCAGGCGGAATACCGATAGAAAGAAAAGAACCAGCCGGCTTTGCCCCCATAGCTGCAATATCGCTTAAATTAACAGCAAGTGATTTATAGCCCAATTGAGCCGGGGTAATACGATCTTTTAGAAAATGGATGTCTTCAATCAGCAAATCGGTTGTAACCACATAATCCTCTTTATCATTAAAAGGTATTATGGCACAATCATCGCCTATACCCAGATATTCAGGCAACAATAAATGCTTAAACATGCCCGAAAAGCGATCAAGAAATCCAAATTCCCCAATTTCGCTTAATTTCATTTTTCAGTCTTTTAACTTATCAATTTCCCGTCTGATTTCAATTGCTGCCTTCATGGGATCATCGGCAGAAGCAATAGCTGATACAATAGCCACACTGGTTGCACCTGCCTGTAATACCTCTGATGTGTTTTTTGCGTTGATGCCCCCAATAGCCACCATTGGGTGCTTTGAAAAAACAGCAATTTCCCGAATCCCATTCAAACCTAAAGGGTTAATGAGTTCAGGCTTAGTACCTGTAACAAATACAGGGGAAATACCGATATAATCCACATTAATCTTGTTGGCTTCCTTTGCCTGTTCAATACTTTCAACAGAGAGACCGATAATTTTACTGTTTCCCAAAAGCTTACGGGCAATGGGATACGGCATGTCCTGCTGGCCGATATGCAGGCCATCTGCGCCCGAAGCCAGGACAACATCGAGACGGTCATTTATGATAAGCGGTACACGATAAGGAGCAAGCAGTTTTTTAAGCAGGATGGCCAAGTTGACAAAATCAAGGGTGGAACAATCTTTTTCCCTGAGTTGCACAATGGTAACGCCCCCCTTAACAGCC